>NZ_JBMIQH010000012.1:0-212811 GCF_056155635.1 Paraburkholderia sp. BR10141
GGCGCGGGCGCGGGTGCGGGCTCCGGCGGCAATGGTGCGGGCTCGGGGGGCAGCGGTTCCGGCTCCGGTGGCGCCGGTGCCGGTTCGGGTGGCGCCGGTGCCGGTTCGGGTGGCGGCGGTGCCGGTTCGGGCGGCGCCGGCGCCGGTTCGGGTGGCAATGGTGCGGGTTCGGGAGGGGGCGGCCACGGTGCCGGCAGCTCTGGCGCAGGCAGCTCCGGTGCAGGCAATTCGGGCACGGGTAGCGCAGGTGGAGGCGCCGGCGGTGGTAATGCGAGTGCTGGCGGCCCTGGCGTGGCATCGGCCAGCGCCCTGGGAAGCATGTTCGCCCGGCTGCGCATGAGGCAGAACGTAGTCGCGGTAATGCCCCGGACCGCGCCGAACTCCATCGCGCACCCCGCGCCGGCAACATACGGCCAACCGAGGGCGGGTGCGGGCGGGAGCGCAAACGCCTCCTCGACGGCGACCTCGGATACCGGCTACGGCCCGCCAGGCGCCGTTGGCACGGGCACGGGCACTCGTAGTACGGCAGCCGCCATACCGGTCAGCAGCCAGTACGGCCCGCCGGGTGACGTCGGCCCGAGTCCCGGTTCGGGTCCCTGGGGCGGCTTCGCCGTGGATACGGGCGGTATTGAACCACCGATCCTGACCCCCAACGGGCCGGTCAAGTGATCGAGGACGGCTGCCACGCCGAAGCGTCATAGCGACAGGGTTGGTGCTGCCGTTGCATCTTCCGCTTCCTGGGGTGGTTCCAGGCGAGTATTTCCGGATCAGCGAGTGATGCTTGCGCCCGGCTCGATGGGTTGAGCCGGGATGTGCCCTCTCTTCAAAAAGCAGGTTGCGGTAGCGGTCGCTAACAGCTTTCCATCGAAGGACTTCAATGTACCCACCGGGGTCGCGATGTTTCGAGAGATGTGAACCGAGCGAGCCTCGGCCACCAGATCCTGATCGATCGGTACGGGTCGCAACATCTAGACTTGCAGATCGATCGTGCCGTATCCAACGCCCGCTTCCAGCATCGAATGAACTGCGCAGCCCGTTGCGGAGTCGAGTACCGTTGCCGCGAAGCCGCCGTGGACGCCGCCAGGAGGGTTGAGATGTTGCTTCTCCGCGCGCGCTGAAAGCTTTACATAGCCTGGATCGACGTCCAGAAACGTCATCGGTGGAATACATTGCAATGTCGTCGTCCTTGCTTGCGTCGCGCCGAAGTCAGCGCGACCGCAGATCGCTCGACAGCGTCGGCGATCCGCTTCGACAGCGCCGGACCGGCACCGCGCGCGCCAGCGTGACTCCGCCCGACAACATCGCAAGCAGCGCGATCGCACGGTCGTCGCGCACCGCGCCGGGTTCGTCGGGCAGCCCGCCGAGACCTCCTCGATCAAGCGGCGCAACTCTGCCTCATAGGCTTCGCGAGTCTTTCGGTATCTACTGCGCCTCCCCCGGCGACTGGTCTAAGGCAAAATAAACGCGGAAATCACGCGCGACGGGTGGCACCGCTCGTCGCGCCAATCGCACGCGTGGAGATGCGCCATGGAACGCCGCCCGAAAAACCGCTTCATGCTGACGGCGCTGGCGCTCCAGCTGGCTGGATGTGCCGCCGGCGGCGTCCCACCAGGCGGGCCACATCTGAGCGCAACGGAGTGCCGTGACCTCGCCGCACTCAGGAGCAACGCGCCTCCGACGATGGCGCAACACCAAAGCGAGGTTGCAGCGTTGAGGAAGGCAGGCTACGCCCCGTCACCATGGAACGACCCGTACTACCCCGAGGATCTACAAGTGGCGCAGCACCGGGTCGAGCAGTGGTTTGCAACGGAGTGCCAGCAGTCTCAAGCCGGGTGAGAAGCCCCGATACACCGGCAATCTTCAGCCGTCAGTCGAGACCGTCACGCTCTCCCAGGCACGAATTTCGTCTTCCAGCGCCGACAGCTTGTCCCTCACGAGCCCCAGAGCATCGCTACCGAGCAAAAGATGCGCGGGCGGGTGGTCCGCGGCAATTGCGGCAAGCATCGCGCGTGCAGCCTTTTGGGGATCGCCCAGTTGTTTGCCGCTTTTCTCCTCGCGCGCTTTGCGGACAGGGTCGAATATCGCGTCGTAATCCGGGATCGAACGCGGCGTCCGTTGCATCGAGCGACCGGCCCAGTCGGTGCGGAAGGAGCCAGGTGCGACGGCTGTCACCGCGATGCCCAAAGCCTTGACCTCTTTACCCAGCGCCTCGGAAATGCCCTCCAGTGCGAACTTGCTCCCGCAGTAATAACTGATGCCCGGCATGGTGATATAGCCGCCCATCGACGTGATGTTCAGAATGTGGCCACGTCTGCGCGCACGCATGAACGGCAAAACCGCCTTCATCATGGCGACAGCGCCAAACACATTGACGTCGAACTGTCTGCGCATTTCGGCCAGCGGCGATTCTTCCATGACGCCTTCATGCCCGTAGCCGGCGTTGTTGACCAACACGTCGACCGGCCCGACGCTCGCCTCGATTTCCTCGACGATACCGTCGATCACATCGAAGTCGGTCACATCGAGCACGCGTGCGAATGCGCAATCCGCAGAGAGAGACTCGAACTCGCGCTTCGCCTCCACACTTCTCACGGTACCGACGACTTTGTGACCTGCCACAAGCGCCTCTTGCGCAAGCGCGCGGCCAAAGCCGCTGCTTACGCCAGTGATGAGCAGAATTTTGCCGGACTCCATTGAAGCTTCTCCCGAATGTTGGCTGGTGAGTGCATACTAGTCTGACGCGCGGAGCGCGCAAAGCAAAATTCCGCTATTTTTCTTGCCTAAAACTATGAGCACGAAGCGGGCCTCTACCCACAATCCCGACCTCCCGTCGCGCAGCCGCAAGCGCATCATTGCGTTGCTTCGCGCGTTGGCGCCCGAGGAGGGCTACAACCTCACCGCGCTGCCCGGCGTGCGTATTCTGCGTTCGAACCGGCCGCTGTCACGCACGCCGGTGCTCTACGACCCCGGCATCGTGATCGTTTGTCAGGGGAGCAAGCGAGGCTATTTCGGCGACCATCTCTACCTGTACGACGAACAGCACTATCTCGCCGTGTCCGTGCCGGTTCCGTTCAGCATGGAAACCGATGCGACCGAGCAGCGGCCATTGCTTGCGCTCTACTTGCATCTCGATTTCACGCTGGCCGCGGAACTGGCGGTACAGATCGATCGCGAAGGCGTAACCGGGCACGTGCAAGCGCCCCAAAGCATGATGTCGACGCGGATGGATGACGCAATGCAGGTATCTGTGCTGCGCTTGCTCGAAGCGATGCATCGGCCTCTCGAAGCCGCAGTATTGGGCCCGTGCCTGCTGCGCGAACTCTATTTCCGGGTGCTCACAGGCGCACAAGGCAGTTCGATGCGCGAGGCTTTGGCGATGCGCGGTCAGTTCGGCCGAATTGGCAGATCGCTACGCCTGATCCATGCCGGCTATGCAAAGCCGCTGGACGTGATGCAGTTGGCGCAAGAAGCGGGCATGAGCGTTCCGAGCTTCCATAGCCACTTCAAGGCGATCACACAGGTTTCGCCTATGCAGTACGTCAAGTCGACGCGTTTGCATCAGGCTCGTCTGTTGATGCTCCGCCAGGACCTGACCGCCGAAGCAGCGAGCCTCGCAGTGGGTTACACAAGTGCATCCCAGTTCAGCAGGGAGTTCAAAAGACTCTTCGGCCTGACGCCTGCAGCGGAAACGAAGCGGATGCGCGCGAGCTTTGCCATTCCGGAGCCGTTAGCGGATGCGATATATGTTTCGTCGCATTGAGTCTGGCTCGCTTTGGGCTTAATGGGCGACAACGCTGCGGAAACGATGTCAACGGGCAGCGCCCGCGCTCTGTCACGGTTGTTCCAACAGATCCCGTTTCCGCATTAATGCTCTCAGTATTCCAAATTAATATTCACGCGATCTACTTACGCAGACATTTCGCTAGCCCTCTCCGTTCTGATAGGTGTGGAATGCCGCGGCACAGGCTACAGTTTGCATCGAGGGCGCCCCTGCGTCCTCTCTTGGTGTCTCCTCAAACCTCTTGCCCGCCTCGTGCGGGTATTTTTTTGCCTCGCGAATACGCGCGCGCAATCACCCTCCTCTTCGACGCAATACGCATAAACCCATTATTTGGGACGTCGAATGATTAAGTGTTTACACGAATGGGTTAGCACGCCACTCTTTTCATAATATCAACGCACTGTATGCGGCGGTACGAGACTACTCCACAGGAGGCACCGTGACGGGCATCCGACTGAGCGGCGTAACGAAGCGGTATGGCGAAACCGAGGTGATCACCGGCCTCGACCTCGACATTCAATCCGGTGAGTTCCTCGTCTTCCTCGGCCCTTCGGGTTGCGGGAAATCCACCTTGCTGCGCATGATCGCCGGCCTCGAAACCGTGAGCGACGGTCAGATCAACATTGGCGAGCGGCGCGTGAACGACCAGCCGCCAGGCAAGCGCGGCGTGGCGATGGTGTTCCAGCACTACGCGCTCTACCCACACATGACCGTGTACGACAACATGGCGTTCGGCCTGCGCAATACCGGCGTGAGCGCGGGCGAAGTCGACCAGCGCATCAACGAGGCCGCGCGCATGCTCGAACTCAGCCCGCTGCTGCAGCGCCGCCCTGCCCAGCTTTCGGGCGGCCAGCGCCAGCGCGTCGCCATCGGCCGCGCCGTCGTCAAGGAACCCGAAGCATTTCTCTTCGACGAGCCACTCTCCAACCTCGACGCCGCGTTGCGCACCCGCACGCGGCTCGAGCTCGCGCGCATTCATCAGCGCCTGCACTCCACCATGGTGTTCGTCACGCACGATCAGGTGGAGGCCATGACGCTCGCCACGCGCATCGTCGTCATGAACCGCGGGCGTATCGAGCAGATCGGCGCACCGCTCGACATCTACAAGCGGCCCGCCACGCGCTTCGTCGCGGGCTTCATCGGCACGCCGGCCATGAACTTCATCGATGTCGAGCGCGTTGGCGACAACGGGGGCCGGCTAATCGTCGCTCTGCCGTTCGATGGCGTTGAGGCGCCCACCGCGATTGCCGCGGCGAGCCTGCCAGCAGGCAAGCTCACGCTGGGCGTGCGTGCCGAACACGTGCTGCTGGACCCGCAAGGGCCGCTGGTCGGCCGCGCCGAAGTCATCGAACGGCTGGGCGACCGCTCGCTCGCGCATGTGAGCATGCCCAACGGTCAATTGCTCGTGGCCGAATTGCCGCGCGCACGCGAGCTCGAAATCGAGACGGGCGACACCATCCGCATGAGTCTCGACGCAGCCCACCTGCATGTGTTCGATGAAACTGGCAAGGCCTGGCATGGCCTCTAACCGCTCGCTCGCCATGCGGCTTGCGCAATCGCGCAAGGGCCGGCGGCGCAACCTGCGGGCGCCGTGGTCCAACGCGCTGTTCGTGCTGCCCTTCGTGATCGTCTACGTCCTGTTGCTGATCGTTCCGCTGTGCTTTGGCTGGTGGCTCAGCCTGCAACGCGTGGATTTGCTCGCCGGCACGAGCGAATTCATCGGCATTCGCAACTATCTCGACCTCACCCTCGACCCGATCTTCCGCGGCGCGCTGCGCAACACGTTCTACTTCGTCATCCTCACGGTTCCCGTGTTCGTGCTGCTCGGCCTCGCGCTCGCGCTGGTGCTGAACCGGCCAGGGCGCTTCGGCGCCGCGCTGCGCGCGCTCTTTTTCGGCTCTTCCGTGTTATCGGTCACAATCGTCACGCTGGTCTGGAAACTCGTGATGATGCCCGGCAACGGCCTGCTCGCCGACCTGAGCCACGCGCTCCATTTGCCGGAATTCGTTCCGTTGATGCACGAGGCCACCGCGCTGCCCGCCATCGCCGTCGTCACGGTCTGGTGGATCATGGGCCTGCCGATGATGCTGTTCCTGGCCGCGCTCCAGCAGATTCCGCAGGAACTCTACGAGGCCGCGGCGCTCGACAGCGCCTCGCGCTGGCGCACGTTCACGAAGATCACGTTGCCTTCCATCTGGCGCACCGTTGCGCTCGTGGCGGTGATCGAAGCCGTGCTGCAGTTTCAGTTGTTCGGCCAGGCCCAGTTGCTCACGGACGGCGGCCCGAACAATTCCACGCGACCGCTCGTGCAATTCATCTACGAAACCGGCTTCCGCCAATGGTCGTTCGGCTATTCCGCCGCCGCCGCGCAAGTGCTGTTCGCGCTGATGCTGATCGGCGTGGTTGCACAGGCCTGGCTTCTGCGCAAGAAGGAGAGGGTATGAGCACGCTCGCTTTCGAAACCCGCTCCCGCGGTTCGCTGACGGGCCGCATGGGCGACTGCCTGATGCTGGGCGCCGTGGTCGTGCTCGCGCTTTTCTGGATCACCCCGCTCGTCTGGGTGCTGTGCCTCTCGTTCAAGCCGAATGCATTTCTCGAACGGCACACCGACGTGCTCTTTTCGCCGCCCTTCACGCTGCAGAACTACACGAACATCCTCAACACCTCGGCGGTGGGCGGGTGGCTCGTCAACAGCCTCATCGTTTCGATCGGCCAGACGCTGCTCACGCTCGTGATCGCCTCGCTCGCTGGCTATGGCTTCGCGCGCACCGAGTTTCCCGGCAAGCGTTATATCTACGTGCTTTGCCTTTGCGGACTCGCGGTGCCCGAACAGGCGCTCGTGATTCCGCTGCACCATATCTTCGCCACGCTCGACTGGCACAACACCTATGGCGCGCTGATCCTGCCGCGCCTTGCCTCGCCGTTCGGCGTCTATCTCATGACGCAGTACTTCAAGGCCGTGCCCATCGAGATCGAGGAGGCCGCCTTGCTCGACAATGCCTCGCGCTTCAAGGTGTTCTGGCGCGTCGTGCTGCCGCTTTCGCTGCCGGCGCAGGCTACGCTCGCCATCTTCACGTTTCTCAGTGCGTGGAACGACTATCTCTGGCCGCTCGTCTCCGCGTCCAAGCCAGAGATGTACACGCTGACGATCGGGCTCGCCTCCACGCAAGGCAATTTCGCGCAGTCCGAGGGCATCGGCTACCTCATGGCGCAGGCCGTCTTCGCCGGCTTGCCCATCTTCGTGCTGTATCTGTTCTTCCAGAAGTACATCGTGGCGGCCGTAGCCGGCACCGCAGTTCGGTAGGCGGTGACCCCGAACCATACATCGGCCGGTCGCCAATTGATTCGCAGTACAAACAAAACGATCCACTGGTAGCACGTGAACAACGCGCCAGCGGGGTCTTGCACAGGAGAGAGACATGAGAAGATCGTTGGTGCGCGGCGTACTCACGCTGGCTGCGCTCGGCCTCGCGGCGACCTTGACCGCGCCGGCCCACGCCAAAACGGAAATCACACTGTCACGCTTTTTCGGCGCCTGCGACGCCGAATACGGCAAGGTCAATGACGTGAGCCAGGCCTCGGGCGAATGCGGCATCATCACGACGCTCGTGAACCAGTTCAACGCGACGAACAAGGAAGACATCGTCGTCAAGCCGCAGATCATCGAGTGGGCGCCCTACTATACGCAGATCGATGCGCGCATTCTGAGTCGCGACGTGCCGACCATCTCGGTCATGCACGAGGCGGTCCTGGGCGACTACGTGAAGCGCAATCTGGTCGAGCCGCTCGACGACGGCTTCAAGTCGGTCGGCGTGGACACCAACGATTTCACGCCCCAGGCCCACCGCGCCGTGACGTTCGGCGGTAAGACCTATGCGCTGCCGTTCGACACGCATTCGTGGCTCTGGCACATCAACGTCAACCTGTTCAAGAAGGCGGGACTCGTCGACGCGAGCGGCAAGCCCATCCTGCCGAAAACGCCCGACGAACTGCTCGCGCAGGCGAAGCAGTTCAAGGACAAGACGGGTCTGCCCTACTTCGCCGTGCCGATCGCCAATGAATCGGCCGCGCAAACGCGCACGTTCGACACGTGGGTCTATCAGCAAAATGGCACGCTGTTCCCCGCCGGCCCGACGAAGATCGACATGCACACGCCGGCAGCCGCCAACGCGCTCACGCTCTACGACAAGCTCATGAAGGCGGGAGACGTCACACCGGGGCTCGACTATGGCGCCGCCAACCAGGCGTTCGAGAACGGCAAGGCCGGCGTGCTGATGGTCGGCACGTGGATGATCGAGGACTTCACGAATCTCGCGAAGAAGCCCGATTCCCCGCTCGCGAATGGCTACGACGTGGTGCCGTTCCCGAATCTGTATCAGAAGAAGGCGGTCTGGGCAGACGGCCATTCGTGGGTCATGCTCAAGGGCGGCGCGAAGGACGAAAAGACGCGCCACGCCGCGCTCGTCTTCCTCAAGTTCCTTTACGACCACGATGGCGACTGGGCGCGCACCGGCCATCTGCCCGCGCGCCAGTCGATCATCACGAGCGCCACGTTCAACGCGCTGCCGCATCGCGCCGAAATCAAGGAAATCTCCACCACCGGTTACGCACTGCCGAACACGGTGCCGCGCCAGTTCGCGATCCAGCAGATCGTGGGCGAAGAGATCAGCAACATGCTCTCGACCGGCAAGTCGGTCGCCGACGTGCAGAAGGAAGCCGAACAACGCACCAACGCCCTGCTCGCGCGATAACGCCACGTTAGGTCCGCGCCCGCCCGGCGCGGCCGCCTCACTTCACACCGCTACAGGATGGATAGAGGAACACCATGATCGCTTCCCGCCTCATCGTCGATCGCGACTTCGTCATTTCCGAGCTAGACCGGCGCCTGTTCGGCGTCTTCGTCGAGCACATGGGCCGCTGCGTCTATACCGGCATCTTCGAGCCCGGCCATCCGGACGCCGACGAGCGCGGCTACCGCAAGGACGTGATGGCGCTCACGCGCGAACTCGGCCCGACGATCGTGCGTTACCCTGGCGGCAATTTCCTCTCGGGCTACAACTGGGAAGACGGCGTGGGACCGCGCGAAAAACGCCCGCGCCGGCTCGATCTCGCGTGGTACTCCACCGAAACCAACCAGTTCGGCACGAACGAATTCATCGAATGGTGCCGCTCGCTCGACATCGAACCCATGTACGGCGTGAACCTCGGCACGCGCGGCCCCGACGAAGCGCGTCGCTTCGTCGAATACTGCAATCATCCAGGCGGCACGGCGCTCTCCGAAATGCGCAGCGAGCACGGCTATGAACAGCCCCACGACATCAAATTCTGGTGTCTCGGCAATGAAATGGACGGCCCGTGGCAGATCTGCCGCAAGACCGCCGAAGAATATGGGCGCGCCGCGCTCGAGACGGCCAAGCTCATGCGCTCGGTCGACCCGACCATTCAGCTCGCCGCGTGCGGTTCCTCCACGCACGAAATGCCCACCTACGGCGCGTGGGAGGACCGCGTGCTCGACCATTGCTTCGAGCAGGTCGATTTCATTTCGCTACATACTTACTTCGAGAACCGGCGCGATTCGACCGCGGAATTCTTCGGCAACATCGAAGTGATGGATCTGTTCATCAAGGAAATCGTCTCGGTGGCGGACAGCGTGGCCGCGCGCAAGCATTCGTCCAAGCGCATCATGCTTTCATTCGACGAATGGAATGTCTGGTACAAGGCGCGCACCATCAACGACCTGCGCAAGCCGGGCTGGCCCGAGGCGCCACGGCTGATCGAGGAGGTCTACAACCACGAAGACGCGCTCGTGGTGGGCGGCGCGCTGATCACCATGATGAACAATTCGGACCGCGTGAAGACCGCCTGTCTCGCACAACTCGTCAACGTAATCGGGCCGATCATGACGGAGCCTGGCGGCCGCGCGTGGCGCCAGACCATCTTCCATCCGTTCGCTCAGGCCTCGAAATTCGGCCATGGCCGCGTGCTCAAACCGGTGATCGATTCTCCCACCTATGAAGCGGAAACCTTTCCGGCGATCCCCTATCTTTGCGCAGCGGTGGTGGACGATCGCGTCACGGGCACGACGACCCTCTTCGCGCTCAACCGCCACCTGAGCGACGAAATGGAACTCGATGTCGAGCTGCGCGGGCTCGGCAAGGAACGTACGCTCGATCACGCGCTCGAGTTGTATCATGCCAACATGAAAGCGGTGAACACGGTGGAAGCGCCAACGACGGTGGCGCCGGCAGTGAACAACGCCGTGACGGTCGAGGGGGAACGCGTGCGCGCGAAGCTCAAACCGGGCTCGTGGAACGTGATTGTGACGACCGCCCGATAACACAGCACGGACACGCTGTGCACGACGTCCATGAAGGGGAAGTGATGTTCGAGCGCGAACCGATCGTTGGCAATATAACAACGCAGATCGCCAAGATTATCGGCATGCGCGTGGTCTCGGGCGAGTTTGCGCCCGGCGACGCGCTGCCGGTCGAAAGCGAACTGTGCAGCGCGTACGGCGTGAGCCGCACCACCCTGCGCGAAGCGATCAAGCAGTTGGCGGGCAAACGGCTCATTGCCGTTTCGCCCAAGATCGGCACACGTGTCCTGCCCTTCTCCGACTGGAACCTGCTCGACCGCGATGTGCTCGCGTGGCGCCTCAATGCGCAGTTCGACTCGAAGATCGTCGAAGACATCTTCGAAATGCGCATCTGCTTCGAGCCGCGCGCGAGCTTTCTTGCCGCACGCCACGGCAAGGAAGAGACCTTCCAGATCATCGAGCGCCGCTACCTGGAATTGGCTAGCGCTTACGGCCAGTCTGCCCAGCATGGCGCCTCGGACATACGCGCGGCCGCCGACGCGAATCTCGAGTTCCACCTCGCCATCATCACGGCCTCGCAGAACGGCATGTTCATCACGATCGGCAACGCCATCAAGGCCGCGCTGCGCGTGTCGTCGGAAATGATGCAGCGCCAGGCCGCGAAACCTAGCGAAGATCTCGAACTGCACGATGCCGTGCGCCGGCACATCGTCGCGCGCGAAGCCGACGCTGCGGCGGCTGCGATGACGCGCCTGCTCGAGCAGTCGCGCGACCGGATCCTGCGTTATACGATCGCGCCTTGACGAGCGCAGGCGCGCGTTGGCATGGATTGCCGCGTTGTGCCGATTGCACCTGAATCGGACGTTTTCCCCGGGGTGCCAGATCGCCCGTATCGCCAGTTCCGCAATCGGGCATGACCGTTGCGCCCACGCCTCGTACGCGGCGGCACCGCCCGTCGAAAGCGAAGGGAGACAGTCATGAGGCAAACCGTATTGGGCGTCTACGACAGCTATGGGAGCGCATGTTCCGCGCAAAAGGCGCTAGGCGACGCAGGCGTCGCGCAAGCCGATATCGCCATTTACTCAATGTCGATGGAGGCCCCGGTGGAAAAAGGACCGAGGGTGTATGCAGCGGGCGCGAGCGATACTGAGCAACGCATGCCGGTATTCGATCAGCTCGAACGCTTGTTCGCGCGGCTCTTCACGCCCGGCGCGTATCCGCCGGTGACCGAAGATTACCGGGAGTTCATCCGTCGAGGCGGAACCGTCGTCAGTGCAGACGTTTCCGAAATGCAGGTAAATCTGGCCCGCGATGTGATGCGCAGCGCGGGTGCAGCGGACATCGAGGAACGCAGCCGTGCCTGGCACCAAGCTTCGTCGGGCATTGCACCCTCCAGGAGTACGGCTCGCGCGGCCGGCAATTTTCACCAGACGTCGCCCGAAGCGCCCGCCGAAACACGGCACGCCGCCTATTCATCTGCAGTGCCAACTGTAGTCAGCGGCATGCAGCAGGTCTCCACGCGCACAGCGACGGAACCCGAACGGACCTCCAGCACGGCCAATGCGCCACAGACCGCGGCCAATGCGCCACAGACATCGGCGAGAGGCCTCGTAGGGGATCCCGTCATGGGCACCCCGCTCGACGACGGATCCGACGAGACGGAAGTCCGCAAAGACTATGACGCAAATTACGCGGACACCGGCATGTCCTACGAAGAATACTGCGCAGCCTACGAGCACGGCGCAACGCTCAGCCAGGATGAACGGTATCGCGGACACGACTGGCAAGGCATTGAGCCGAGTGCTCGCGAGGATTGGGAGTCGCGCTACCCGGAAAGCGGCTGGGAAAGATTCAAGGCGGCCGTGCGGCACGGCTGGGAACGCATGAAGAGGGTTTGACGCCGCCTGCTTCCACCTTATTTTGCTTTCACCCAGGCTGCTGAGCCAGGCAGCCAGCCTGGGAACGTGCGCTCGCCTCACCTTTCTCGTCCTCCCCACCCCTTACACGCCGCGCGCAAATCGCATTTGCGGATTTCCTTCGGTTCCAGCCCAGTTCTGCGCCTCGTCAGCGGCTCCCCGCCGAATTCCCGCCTTTCAAACTTGCACATTCGTATACCCCTGGAAGGACTCGTAAGCGATTGGCCAAAGGCCACGCTGATTCCCGCTTCATGCACACGCTCTGGAAGCGAAGATTTGCCTCGCCGCACGTCGATTGCCCCCCGATCGGCGTAAGGCGGGGCGCGCTTCCCCCTTCTCGGCGCGCCCCTTTTTTGTTCCATTGCGCCAAGGAGGCCCATCATGACCAGCCCTATCGGTTCGAGCAACATCGCGCACACGTCCTCGTTGACGACGCTGGGCGAAAACCGCAACACCAGGAACTCCAGCACGGGAGGTACCGCCGGTAACCCCTTTCCGCAGCAGGAAACCGTGAATCCGGCCCCACCGATCGGTCCGCTCGGCCACAACATCAACACTTCGGCATGACCACTTCGCTGTCACGGGAGCCGTCGACGCAGCGCTCGCCCATGTGCCTGACACCCCGGTTGTCAACGCATCTGGCGCGCGCCGCGTCGGCCATTGCCCTCGCCTGCCTGGCTCTGCCGCTCGACGGCTGCGCCGTGGTGGCCTTTCCATGCCGGGTCGCATCGGCCACGCTGAAGATCGTGCCGCTGGTCGGCCATCCCGCAGCCGTGCCGTTCGACGCGTGCGCGGCGGCGGTCGACTGATCGAGGTTTAGCCGATGAAACGGGCGTCATTGATCGCTTGCGCTTTGAGCGGCGCATGCCTGGCCGCGCCGCTCTCGCCCGCGCATGCGGACACGCACTACGAAGGGCGCGTGCAAATGTACGTCGCGCCGCAGGCCCCCGCGCCGGCGAGCCCGCCGAGCGCATTGATTACCGCGAACGCGGTGCATGAGGCAAGCGCAGCGAAACCGCCCGCGGCACCACCCAGAAAACGGCGGCCGTCGCCCGCTTCACCGCCCACCCGTCCGCGCGTTCCGGCGCCGGATGAATCGCCCTTTGCGTTTCGCGGCATTGTGCTCGGTACGCCGCTGAGCGCGCTACGGCAAACGGACATGGTGCGCGCAACGCCGCACGAGAGCGAACTGCTTTGCGAGACCGACATCGCGGGCAGCGACATCGGCATGATGGTCAAGAGTTACACGAGCCAGACGGTCGCTTGCCGGTGGGCTCACCATACGGCGCAAGGCTGGACGCCCTCGCGCGCCGTCGTGGACGGCGTGCCCGCGGTGGACCATATCCTGCGCTTTGCGCACGCATCGGCGGGCGACCCGCTGCGGCTCTATGAAATGTCGTTCGTCGTGGACTCGACAACGGCATTCGACCTGCGCAATCTGCTCGCCTCGCGCTACGGCGCGCCGCGCGTGCTCGGCGCGTCTTCGCTGCCGCTGCTCGTGTGGGAGAACGCATCGAGCACGATCACCATCTGCCTGCTGCCCGACAGCCAGCGCGCGACGCTCACCTACCTGCTCAAGCCCGCCACGCTGCGCGGCAGAGGCAGCGAGAAGACGCTCAAGCTGAGCCAGTTCGATGAAGGCTGAAACGATGCGCGCCAACCCGTCGCCCGAACGAACTCGACGAATCTGCTGACTTCGCTGAATTCGCCAAATCCGATGAATCACTCTTGCACCCGCCCCACCGCCATGCCCTACGATCAATCGGAATCCTCAATGTCCAGCGCGTGCCGGACGACTCGTTCGAAAAGCTTGCGGTACGTGTTGCTGTGCGCGTCGCTCGGCGCGGCGCTGGCTGGCTGCGCGACGCCGGAGTCGATCGTCAACACGCCGATGACGCCGCCGCTCGCGGAACCGCTGCTGAACGTCAACACCAGCGGCGCGATCTATCAGTCGGGCACCGCCATCTCGCTGTACGAAACACCGCGGGCGCAGCGAATCGGCGACGTGCTCACAATCCGGCTTTCCGAAACCTATAGCGGCAACGATGTCGCGAATGCGGCTGCGAAGCGCGACAGCAACATCACGGCCACGGCCGCTGACCAGTCGACCGGCGCGGCGGCGCGACTTGCGCGCCTGTTCAATATCGGCTCGGCTTCGACCTCGTTCAACGGCAGCGGCAGTCACACGCTTTCGAGCGACATGACTGGCACGCTGGCCGTCACGGTCATCAGCAAGACGCCTACGGGTAATCTGGTTGTGTCCGGCGAGAAGATTATCGCGATGAGCGGTGAGCATCAACGGTTGCGGCTTTCCGGGATCGTTAATCCTAACGATGTCGAAGCCGATAATTACGTTGAGTCGGGGAAGATTGCCAATGCCCGGATCGAGCAGGTGGGGCGTGGGTTGCTGAATGATGCGACTACTGTTGGGTGGTTGCAGCGTATGTTTCTTAGTGTGCTGACGTTTTGATTGTTTTTGCTTTTGTTGTTTTGTTGTTTTGTTGTTTTGTTGTTTTGTTGTTTTCTTGTTTTCGCGTCGGTATGCATGCGTTGCCCCTGTGCGGGGCGGCACCTACTTTCTTTGCGGCGGCAAAGAAAGTAGGCAAAGAAAGCCGCTCAAACCGCTAATGTCTGCCACAGTTCACATCGCACCACTAATGGTGAATGGCTCCGGAGCGTCTGTCACCTCGCGCCTTCAAAGGTAGTGACAAGGCGCTCATCCTTCCGGCGGCTCTGCGCGCGCCGAAGGGCATAACCCAACACCAGCGGGGCGCGTGCATTCTCGCGAACCTTGGCAATACCCCCTGGTTTCCCATGCAGACCCGACCGCAGTGCGCGCAGCGAGCAGCGGGATGAATGACTGCCTTGTCACTCACTTGGGTGGTGCGAGGCGACAGACGCTCCGGAGCCATTCACCATTAGTGGTGCGATGTGAACCGTGGCAGGCGCTAGCGGTGTGAGCGGCTTTCTTTGCCTACTTTCTTTGCCGCCGCAAAGAAAGTAGGTGCCGCCCCGCACAGGGGCAACCCAGGCAGACCGACGCGAAAACAAGAAAATGCCAACGGTTTAACGAAAAGCACAAAAAAGCCGCTCAGTCCTCCTCATCATCAGGCATTTCACCTTCAAACTCATCGGCATATTCACTGCCGCCTTCACCGGCCGGCTCCCGAGCAGCATGTTCACCAAACCGCTCGGCAAACCCCACCTCACCGTCCGGCACAAACACATACCCATGCCCCCAAACAGTCTGAAGATACCGCGGTTCAGAAGGATCGGTTTCTATGAGCCGCCGCAAACGCCAGATCGCGACATCGAGACTGCGGTTCCGATACCGCCCCGCCTCCCCATACACGATTTCAATAATGCGCTCACGCGAAAGAATCGTCATTGAGTGATTGACGAATAGCTTGAGAAACGCGAATTCACTGGAACGCAGCGGCATGCGAACTTCCTCGCGATACAACTCCCGCGAACGAAAATCGAGTTCAAAAGGGCCGAAGCGAAACGATTCCCGGCTCTCCGGCGCGCCCGTGAGATTCGATATGCTGCGCCGGCGCATGACTGAACGAATGCGCGCCACCAGCTCGCCCGGATCGAACGGCTTGCCCACGTAGTCGTCGGCGCCGAATTCGAGGCCCAGTACGCGATCGATCACTTCGTTACGCGCGGTGAGCATGATGACCGGCAAGTCGTCGCCGCTTTCGCGCAAAGCGCGCAGCGCGCTGATGCCATCCACTTCCGGCATCATGATATCGAGCACGACAACCTGCGGCCGCTCGGAGCGCAGCCGCTCCTGCATCGCGCGCACGGAAGGCAGCGTCGTGACAGTAAAGCCGCGCATCTGCAGATATTCGGCCGTGACGTCGCGCACGACCGGATCGTCGTCGACGAGAAAGATATTATTTGCCATGCGTAAATCGTAAGGGACGAGAACGAGCCGGTACAGGCCCGCAGCCTTACCAATCCTTTCCCACGCCTCGCGTGGGACACCCGTTTTACTGGTCGCTCGAAGCGGACTGGAATGAATTGCCCAATTGCGTCTGGTCGACCACCATGCTGTCCAACAGCCCCTTGAGCTTCACCGCCGCGCTCGAATAGCGGTCGGTGCCAAGGCCGTGCACTTCGTAACGCCCCGTAACGGCAATATGATTGTGCATGAAGATCGTCAGATTGATTGTCGAAAGATAGGCCCGGCTTTCGTCGCTGAACGTCGGCTTGCCGAATTCGATCGATGCGTTATACACGAGGCGTCCTTCACAACTCACCGGCTCGGTTCCGGCGCCGTAGACGTCCGAAGTCACGCCGCGCTGCGCGAGCACGAGCTGCAGCGATGGCACGAAGTCTCCCGACGTGACCATGGGATTGTTCTCGATGCAGATCGAACTGAGATTGACCGGCCGGCCCGACACGAATTTAGGCGAGGAGTAATTCGACGCGACTGCGTAACCCGCCTGGATCACGGAGCCGGTCGCATCGGCCGCGGTGATGAGCGTCCATGCACAGCCGTTGAGCGCAAGCGCCGCGGCGCACGCGGCGCCGAGTTTCACCGCGCGCGCCCTCGCACGGCTGACGTATGACACGATTTCATGTGGCATGGGAGCGGATACCCGATGCGTTAATGGGCTGCGCGGAACATGACACATTCCCTGCAGGACTCGCCACGCATGATCGGCGCAAAGCGATCCGCGCGATGGCCGGGACATCGGTCAATGTTGAATGCCACTTTCCACTTCTTCAAAAACCTCCCGCCTGGTAAGGCGTTGAACGGCACTCGTGTGCGCCGTTTCAACGCGGAGGCGCGCACCACAAGCGCTCAACGACCTTCGGTCACGACCGCGGGCGGCTGCGCGTGTAATGTTTCGTAAGCGCTCCTGCATTCTCCCCGCTGAGCGAGACATTGCGGATTCACCGCCGCGCTATCGTTCTCACTGCGGTTCTCACTGCGGCGCCTCGCGCCTTTGCGACGCCGGACGAGCCACACGCTGTTCCTGTCTTTCTCCTGCTATTCAACATCATCATGGCTGCCATGAACCGAGAACCGAAAATCCGTCGCGCCCACTTCTTGAAGCGCGGCCTGAACGCTGCTGCGATCGCGCTGTTCGCGTCGCTCGCTGGCTCGCCGTTCGCGCACGCTGCAAGCTTTCACTGCCCGCATAACGCGTCCGCCTCCGAGCGGCTCGTGTGCAACGATCCGACGCTCTCCGCGCTCGACGACAAACTCGCCGCGCTCTATCGCAGCGCGTTCGACGCGAGCACCGACACCACCGCGCTCGAAGCCGACCGCGTGAGCCAGTGGCAATGGCGTCAGCACAACTGCAAGGACAAGGCGTGTGTGACGGACTGGTACGACCGCCGCATCGCCGAACTCGAAGGCGATCTCAAGCATGGCAAGCAGGCTGCCGCGCGCCGCGTGAAGGAAGGCGTCGTCGACCAGCATCTCGCCCCGTCGGCACAAGACGCTGTGCTCGAGATGCACGGCATCCCGCCCGCGCCGAAGGACGATAGCGCAGCGGCCGCGCCCTCTGCGGACAGCACGAAAAGTGTGAAGAAGGCGGCCGCGAAGGCCGCGGGTGCCGAAGCCGATGCGTCGCTGCACCTGCAAAAGATGCCGAGCGGCGTGGCCGCCGACGCGCGCCAGACGCGACTCGTGCAAGCGCAGGCACACGCGCATGGGCTGCCCCAAAAGGATGTCGCCCCGACGGGTGACGTTTCGGCGATGACCGCGAAAATGGCTGGCGCGAACTCGGCGTTCGCCAAAGCGGCAGGCATGGCATCCATCGACGCGCCGGCCACACAGCCCGCGAGCCCCGCGGCCAATGAAGCAGCCGCGAAGCCGGCGGGCCAGGCGAGCGCACTCAACTGCGCATCCGTCGCGTCGACGGAATCCGCGCACGCTACGCAGGCAGCCATCGAGCCAGGCGCCGTCGCCATGAAGTAACACGCCATGTAAGCTACGGGAAGAAATCTGCGGTCGCGCGCTGTTCTGCCGGTTGTCGATATCAAATAAAATACGGCGATGAGTCCACACGTTCTCATCGTCGACGACGATCCGGTCGTGCGCGATCTCCTCTCCAGCTTTCTTCGGGCCAATGGTTTCGAGGCCTCGGTCCTCCACGACGGCACGCATCTCGGCGCTCGGCTGGAACGCGAGCGGCCATCGGTCGTCGTGCTCGACGTCATGATGCCGCGCACCGACGGCTTGCGCGCCCTCGCCGCCTTGCGCGCGCAGGGCGACGACATTCCGGTGATCTTCGCCTCCGCACGCGGCGCGGTGGGCGACCGCATTGCGGGTCTCACGCTGGGCGCGGACGACTACGTCGCCAAGCCCTTCGATCCGCAGGAATTGCTGCTGCGTATCCAGACCGTGCTGCGCAGGCGCGGCAACGGCCCCGCAGGCGCACCCGTGGCGCGCGAACGCTACCGCTTCGGCGACTTCGAGCTCGATTTCATGGCGCGCACGCTCGAACGCGACGGCAAGCGCGTGCCGTTGCGCAGCAGTGAGTTCGTCCTCCTGAAGATTTTCACGGAGCATCCGTATCGCGTGCTTTCACGCGTGCTGATTCACGACCTGCTCCACGCAGACGGCCTCGAATTCAACGAGCGCAGCCTCGATGTACCGGTCTGGCGCCTGCGCCGCGTGATCGAAGACAATCCCGCACAGCCGCGCTACGTGCAGACCCTGCGAGGCAAAGGCTACGTGTTCGTGCCGCAGAGCGGGGTCGGCATCGAAGGCGACGCAGGCAACCCCCCAGCAGACGACAGCGGCCGCAGCCTGAACGCGTAATTGCATGAACAATCCGTTGAATACGCTGTTCGGACGCATGGCGCTGATGTCCGCGCTCCTGCTGTTCGCCATTCAGGCATGCTGGTTCATCGTGTTCGCGCCGCAGCCGCGCCGCCACGAAGTGGAAGGCTTCGAGCGCGGTCTGCTGCTCATGCTGCACGCGGCAACCAGCGCGGCGCCCGGTACGGCGACGAGCGCGGCACCCAGCACGCCCCCTAACGAGATGGACCTCGCGCCAGCCCTGCGCGTGCATCTCGTGCCCACCTGGAACATGCCCGCCGATGTACGGCTCGAAGTGCCCAAACGCGAGCCGCTTGCCGACTTGCGCAAGCAACTCCTGCGCGATTTGCCGCCCGGCACCGAGATTCTCGCCGACCTGCGCCATCGCGAAGCCCTATGGGTGCGTTTCGCGGGGCAATCCACCTGGATCATCGCGCCCGTCGATCTGCCGCCACCGCGAAACCTGCTGCCGCTGTTCGGTTCGATGCTCGCCATTTCGCTGCTGCTCGCGCTACTCGCCATGTGGCAGATGCAACGGCCGCTTTCGCTCGTGGCCCAAGCCGCGCGCGCATTCGGCACCGGCCATCGTCCCGCGCCCGTCAAGCAGCACGGACCGCGCGAATTGCGCGAACTGATCGGCTCATTCAACGGCATGATGAAGCAGCTCAACGAAGCCGACGACGATCAGGCCGTCATGCTCGCGGGCGTCGCCCACGATCTGAAGTCGCCGCTCACGCGCCTGAAGCTGCGTGCAAGCATGATGGGCTCCGAGCGCGAGCGCGAACAGCTCATCCGCGAAGTCGATTCGCTGAACGATATCGTCCAGCAGTTCCTGGAATTTGCCCGCCAGCGGCCTGAATCGGGTCCCGAGGTGGATGTCGATGCGCTGCTGCGCGAGCAGTTCTTTTCCGATGCAGGCGATGACGACGATGCGCTCTTCAGGCTCGATCTGCGCGCGGGCTCGGCGTTCAGGCTGCCGCGCACGCTGCTCGACCGGCTCGTGTCGAATCTCGTCGACAATGCGCTCGAACACGGCGTGCCGCCCGTGGAAATCGCCACGCGCCGCGAAGGCACGCAGTGGATCATCGAAGTGCGCGATCATGGCCCCGGCATCCCGCCCGAGCGCGTGGCCGCAGCGCTCAAACCCTTCGTACGCCTTGACGAAGCGCGCGGCGGCGAAGGCCATTGCGGGCTGGGTCTCGCCATCGTGACGCGCCTCACGCGCAATCAGGGTGGCCGCTGCGAGCTGACCAATCACCCCGAAGGCGGGCTGCGCGTGCGTATCGCGCTGCCGGCCGATGCACGCTCCGCTGTGTAAGCCCGCTCGGATTACCTGTTGATTCAGCGCTGCGCGCCGCTCAGACCACGAGCCGGCCGCGCAGACGATTCACCGTGTCGGACGCAAGGCCGAGACCCGCGGTGAGATACCGGTTGAGGTCGCCGTAGCTGCCCTGCACCGCGTCGAATGCGGCCTGCAGATAGCTGGCCTGCACGGGCGGCGTGAGATTGGTCGAATCCACACCCGTCGAGCGCCACGCATCGGTCAGCATGAAATCCTTCACGATGATTTCGAGCGGCACGTTTGCGATCAGCAGCAACAGGGCGCACGCCCAGCCCGCCACGTCCACGCCTGTGCCACCCGTGATTAGCAGCGGCCCCGGTGCGTCCGCGATGTGTTCGAGCAGCGCGCCGTAGATCGAGCATTGCGTGCGGCCTGTCACGAGCGTGCGCCAATGCATTTGCATCGCCGCATCGAGTTCGCCGGCCAGCATGCCCCCGAACGACGGCGGCTCGAGCGTGCCCAGCACATTCAGCGCGAGGTAACTGGCGGTGCTGGGCGTTACGTCGGGCGCCGCGTCGATCTCAGCAGGCGTGCGCAGATCGTAGATGTTGGACAGCGCCATGCGCTCGAGCGTCGCGGCGTCGGCGGCGCTCGGCGTGAGCGCGTCGGAGCGGTAAATCAAGGCGCGGCGCACGTGCGCGCCGTCGCTCGTCGAGTAGCCAGGCGCAGCGCCGCCCAGATCGCGGAAGTTCGCGACGGAGCCGATCACCGGCGTGGGCGCATCCTGCGCGCCGTCGCCTCCCGTGTATTCGCCGCCGCACGCACTCAACAACGTGCTCGCGCAACCGCTCAGCGCGAGCAGGCTCACCGTGCCCTTGAGCAGCGCGCGGCGCGGCGGGTTGTCGAGCGCGCCGCCGCCACTGCGGTTGAAGTTGCCGGTCGCGGCCACAGGCAAACGCTTACGCGCCTGCGCGAACGAAGAAGTGTAGGCGGAGAAAGACAAATTCATCGGTTGGCAGCTTATGTAGGGAACCCGCAGTTCGCGCGGGCCGCTGCAACGTCGCACGTCGCATGCGTTCGGAAAGGCCGCAGTTTACCGGCAGATGCGCCTGAAAAGGTAAAAGCGCAAAACGCGGTAATAATTTTTTCCGATCCATGGTGCATTGCGCACTGATATTTTCCGCCGGTTTGCACTTATATTCTTACCGTACCTTTCTATTCACACCGAACAGGTAATTACCGTGGTAATGCGCGGTTATTTCCCATTTCAATCCACACCTGAATATCGGCTGCACAGGCCATTTTCTTTATAGATATTCCAGATTCTTTCCAAATATTATTCTTGACGCTCTTTGTCGCGCTTTTATAATCGCCCGTGAATTCAGGCATTCGCCTGGACCACCGTGGCGGTCGTCGGCTGCCCCTGGGAGTACCACGTCATGTACAAAGGCAGTGTGACCGAAGAAGCGCGTGAAGTGCTGCGCGCAATCGAGCTGATCCAGCTGGGCGCACGCATGCCTGTGCTCGAAAAAGAACTGACGCTTTCGCGCAATCGTTTGATCAGGCTTTATCGGGAACTCAAGAATGCTTCGCCGCCCAAGGGCATGTTGCCGTTTTCGGCAGACTGGTATTTCACATGGCTACCGAACATTCATGCGTCGCTCTTCTACAACATCTATCTGTTTCTTACGGATAGAGCGAAATGCAGCCGGCTCGATGCCCTCACGCGTGCATACCGCCTTTATCTCGAGCATTGCGAGAGCGCCGAAACCGAGCGCGTGCTGAGCTTCACGCGGGCATGGACGCTGCTGCGCTTCTTCGAAGGCGGCCTGCTCACGCTGTCGAGCTGCACCGTTTGCCACGGCCGCTTCGTGCGCCACGTGTGCGACGCACACAAGCCCACCGCCTGCTGCATTTGCATGCCGCCCGCGCGCGCCGGCATGACGCGTGCCGCACGCGCGAGCCGCACGACGGAATCCGATGCCCCGGCAGCCGCCTCCGCCACGCGGGGCCGCGCCGCAGCAGCAGTGGGCGAACTTTCGGGCACCATGCGCGAAACCATGCGCGACACGCTCGCCGAAGTCACGCGCGCCCTCGATCCAAAGCGTTCCGCGAACCGCCTGCGCCTCGTCGCTTCCGTCCCCGTCTAGGTTAAAGCGGCACGTTCCTTACGTCACATCCTCGTCGCGCTCTGCATCCGTCTGCAGAGCGCGAATATCGCACGCACAAATCCGGCAGATTGCTTTGTGATCCTGATGAGCGTGCTGATTCTGACGACGCTCGCATTGCTGAGCCGCAAGCTCGATGGCGTGTGAGTGCGCGGCCTGCCAGATCTCCCACGCGATCTGCGCGCCGCTTTGCGAATAATCGTCGTTTTGATCGCGCTCGAGCGCATCGGGCAGGCGCGTGTGGACTTGCAGATAGAGCGTGCGATAAAGCGCCTCGAAAATCTCGCGGCGTGACGGGCGCTTCAAGCTCGCCTCTTCGCGAACGTGAACGGATTTGTGAGGCGCAGAGACTTCATCCACATTCGACGTCGAGGCGTGCTTCTTCTTGCGGGTGGGGAGGATCACACAGACGTCGCGCGGTAATACGCGCACGACGTTACGGATACCGATATTGTCGCAGGCTCTGCAAAAGAATTGGCCGCGGAATATCGCGAATTTTTCGGCGTTATTCGTGAGTCGCTTCAGCGCTGGACCTGCGATTATTGCAGGCATAAGAAAGTCGAAAGGAGTCGACCATGCAAATCGGGGCGGCGACACAGTTCGCCAACGGTAGCGCCAACACGAGCACACTCCGTGCGGGCGCGGCTTCAGACCAGGCAGAACGGGACGGCACGCAGTCGAGCCACGCATCGACGAACGTCGCGCCGTCCACATCGCAGGACGAGGCCGTGCAGATTTCGCCGCAAGGCTATGCGGCTGCATGGACCGACGATAGCGCGGACAGCGGCGACGCCGCGGCCGACACGAGCGATGCAACCGATACAACTGATGCGAGCGACACGAGCGATACCGGCGATGCCACCGACACGAGCGACGCAACCGACACGACATCGACGCCGGGCAACGCGCAGCCCGTGAAATCGCTCGTCTATGGCGCGCTAGGCCTCGAGCGTCCCGACGCGCCCGCCGACCCGAACCACACCTATACGCTTGGGCGCTGGATCGCGGCGGGCATCACACTGGGCGGCATCATTTCGCTGTTCATCTGAGCGCGCTGCACCGCAATCCGGAGCGCATAATGTTTCGGAGACCCGATGATATGGGCGGCAAGTCGGCTATCATCACTGCCGGCAAGACCATCAACCCATAACGTACACGAGGTCCACCCGTGGCTCTCAGCGCCTTTGCCGCTTCGCAAGCCGTTCCGCTCGCTGCCATCGCCGCCGCGGCCGTCGCGCTCGTCAAGGGCGGCCCGAGGCAGCCCGAGCCGCTCGAATCGATCAACGCGCCGTTCAAGGAAGTCGACTTTTCCGACCTTCCTGCGGTGCGCCGTTATCCGGCGCGAGACGGTGCGTCGCTCGCCTGGCGCGCCTACCTGCCGCAGGCGGGCGCGCCACAAGCGTGTGTCGTGCTCATCCATGGATCGTCGGCAAGCAGCGCGAGTCTCCACCCGCTTGCGCGCCAGTTCGCCGCCGCGGGCTACGCGGCCTGCGTGCCCGATATGCGTGGCCACGGTGAATCGGGGCGCAAGGGCACGATTGCCTACATCGGTCAGTTGGAAGACGATCTCGAAGATCTGCTCGCCGCACTGCCGGGCGAGCTGGCAGCGCTGCCCAGGACGCTGATCGGCTTCTCGTCCGGCGGCGGCTTTGCGCTGCGCTTTGCGGGCGGTACACGTCAGCGCCTGTTCGAGCGTTACGTGCTGCTCGCACCCTTCCTGCACCACAAGGCGCGCACCACGCGCAACGAGGTCGGCGGCTGGGTCTCGGTCGGCATACCTCGCCTCATCGTGCTCGCTATGCTTAACGGCTTGCGCATCCGCGTCTTCAATCATCTGCCGACGATCGCCTATGCGCTCGCGCCCGAGGTCCGAGACGAGCTCACGCCGCAGTATTCGTTCAACCTGATGCAGAATTTCCGCCCGCACGACGACTACCGCGCGGACATACGCGGCGCGCGGCAGCCGGTGCACGTGCTGGCCGGCGCCGACGACGAGGTTTTTCATGCCAGCGAATACGCGGCGGCGTTCGAGGAAGCGGGCGCACACGTGCCGGTCACGATCGTGCCCGGCGTGGGGCACATCGGCTTGACGCTGGATGCCACTGCAATCGCCACGATCATCGGCTGCGTGAAGGGATAAGGCAAAGGCGCCCTCGCCGCCGTTTCGCCTGTCCGTATCCGCCAAACTGGCGGAATCCGCCGATTGATCTTCGCGGCGAAGTGGCCCATATTCAAATGAGTGCGTACATCAGGCACCGGTTTTGCGGCAATTCGTCAATCGAAGCGAAAGCGCGCTCCTCCCATGCTCAACACCCCTGGTCACGACGATTCCGATCCGTCGGAATGCCCCTACTGTGGGACCAGGTTCAATGCGCCGCTTGCACTCTGCCCCCAATGCGGAGCGAATCAACAGGCCGCTGCCGCGCGCATCGCAGGCGCTGACGAAGGCTTGCCGGACGAACGCGCGCACGGGGTAGCCGAGCGCCTGCGTGCAAACCTGGCCCTTGGCGCCAATCGGCCCTACGACGGCGAGTACCCTTCGATCGACGAGGAACACGTCGCCGAGCGTAAGCGGTTGCCGCGCTATGCCTGGGCGGCTCTCGGCGCGCTCGCGATCGCGCTCACCGGCTACGCGTTCCTGCATCGCGGCGAATGGGAGCCGAAGCTCGGCGTACAGGTGGTCCAGGGGGCCGTGAGCGGGTCGAAGGGCACGCGGGGCACTCACGGCAGCAGCCGCAGTGTCGCCGCAGTGACTAATCGGCCACCCGCCGTCCTGCCGCATGCGAACGCGGCGCAGCGCCGCGTCGCCCAGCAGAATACGCCGGCGGTCTCGCGTCCGCTCGCCGCGCCGCGCTATGCGAGTGCGCATCCCGAGGTCGCGAGCAATCTGGCCAGCGCGCGTCTGAGTCTCGACAAGAACAACCTCTGGCCCGCACGCAGGGCGCTCACGAGTGCGCTAGCCGTCGAGCCCGGCAACCCTGAAGCGCAGCAGATGCAGGCCGAACTCGTCACGCGCGAGCAGCAGCGCGACGCGTTGATCGGCGAGGCGCGGCAATGCGAGCACGAGCGCCAATGGGCTTGTGTGCGGCAAGACGCGGGGCATGCGGTGGAAGTCGACGCATCGAGCCGCGAAGCGAGGCACCTGCTCACGCTCGCCGGCACCGAGCACCAGCCGGCCGCCGGCAAGCGCAATCGCCGTACATGGCCAGGGGAAAGCCAGTATGCGCAGGCAGGCGACAGCCGCTCTCGCCAGGATCCCCTCTTCTGGCATCACTGATCCGCCCCGCAGGCAGTGACATCGGTTCAGTCGCGAACACATCGGCCGCCACCGGGATGGCTACAGTCATGCTGCCTATCCTTGCGCAGGCAGCACGAAGCGCGCAATCGCCTCGCGCAAGCTCGCGGCCTGATCGCGCAACGAGTGCGCAGCAGCCGCGGCTTCTTCGACCAGTGCTGCGTTCTGCTGCGTCACCTGGTCCATCTCCCCGATCGCTCGGTTCACCTGCTCGATACCCGCGCTCTGCTCCTGCGAGGCGTGGCTGATTTCATCGAGAATCGCGTGCACGCGCGTAACCGACCGCACGATGTCGCCCATCGTCACGCCCGCATTCGATACCCGCTCGGCCCCGGCCTCCACCGTTTGCGTCGACGCGCCGATCAGGTCCTTGATGTCGTGAGCGGCCGCTGCCGAGCGTTGCGCGAGGCTGCGCACTTCCGCCGCGACCACGGCGAAGCCACGCCCGTTCTCGCCGGCGCGCGCCGCCTCCACTGCCGCGTTCAGCGCCAGGATGTTGGTCTGAAATGCAATGGCATCGATCACGCCAATGATGTTGGTGATTTCCCGCGAGCTGCTCGTGATCTCGCCCATGGTGTGCACTACGCCCTCCACCGCCTTGCTGCCGCGCCTCGCGGCCTCGGCGGCCTCGCTCGCGAGGTGCGCGGCCTGCCCGGCGCTTGCCGCGTTGCGCTTCACGTTCGCGGTGATTTCCTCCATGCTCGACGCCGTCTCCACCAGCGCGGCGGCCTGCTTCTCCGTGCGGCTCGATAGATCGGCATTGCCCGAGGCGATCTCGTGCGCACCGACATTGATGTTCTCCGCGCCCGCTTGCACGCGCGAGACCGTCTCGACAATGCCGTCGCGCATGGTGGCCAGCGCCAGCATCAGGCTGGGTTGCACGACGTTGCGCACCGGAACCTGCGCGACGAGGTCGCCTTGCGACATGCGCTGCGCCGCAGCGACGGCCACTTCCATCTCGCCACCCAGCGCCCGCAAAACGCTGCTTACGACGACACTCATCACCAGCGTAGAGCCGCCTGCAAGCAGTCCAGTGACGGCTAACCACAGCAGCAGATTTGCATGGAACACCTTGTCGATGTCGTCCATGTACATGCCCGTCGCGATGTACCAGTCCCACGGCAGGAAACATACGACGTAGTTGGTCTTGACTGCACGCAGGTCGCTGTCCGGCTTGCGGCCAACATAGTCGGCAAAGCCACCACCTGGCTGGTTGCCCGCGGCCACGAGCTTCGGGAACAGCGGCTGACCGGCCCCGTCCATCATGCGGCTCACGTCCTTGCCGGTCATTTGCTGCAGGAACGGGTTCATCACGATCACGAGATGCGAGTCGATGACCGCGAAATAGCCGTCCTTGCCGTAGCGCAGCCCCGCTAGCGCGGCGAGCGCCTGCTTGCGTGCGTCGGAGTCGCTGAGCACCCCTTGCTGTGCGAGGCGGTGGTAGTGATTGACGAGCGTTTCGGCCTGCTGCACGAGCGATTTCAACTGATCACGCCGGTCGTCCAGCATGGTCGAGCGCATTTGCCATGCACCAAAGCCGCCGATCAATACGAGGCCGATCCACAGCACGGCGATCATCGACAGGAGCTTGCGATTCAACGTCATGTTTGTATTTTTTTAAGGATAACGAATCAGACTCAACAAAGCGCCACCCTGCCCCGCGCGCGGCGGCACTTACCGTGCGACGATCATGCACACTGCCGTTGCCGTGGCGATGAGCTTGTCTTCCTGCCAGAGTTCGCCGTGCACGTTGCATACGCCGCGCCCCCTGCGCACGAGGTTTGCGCGGCCGGTCAGCTTCCCGGGCCTTGCGGCCCTCAGGAATGAAGTGTTCAGGCTGAGCGTCGCGCAGTGCTCGCCTTCGGCGAGCGTGGAGGTAACCAGCGTTGCCGTCACGTCGTCGAGCATGGCACACAGCATGCCGCCCTGCACTTGCCCCGCCGGGTTGCGAAACGACAGGGCGCCCTCGTACTCGGCCTCGAGCGCATTGTCGCTCAGCGAGAGAAACGTGGCGCCCAGCGTGGTCGTGATCGGCGGCGCGCCGTTCACGCCGTATAGACGCGCGAGAGCCGGGTTATCTTCGATTTCCATGAATGCCGTCCTTTTCGTATAGCTTCGCGGGGGTGCTCGTGTTTTGCCGCTCGCGGCTCACTCGCCGCGAAATACCGGCTTTCGTTTCTCCTTCCAGGCGAGCGAACCTTCGCATAGATCGCGCGAGGCATCCGCTTCTTTCACGTCGCGCTGGAATTCGTCTTCGTCGAGCGTTCCACTCGCGATCCGATTCAGGTGCTTCTTCATACCCAGCAGAGCGAGCGGCGCCATTGCCGCCAGTTCGCCGCTCAGGCGCTCGACTTCGTCGAATAACATTGCACGCGCAACGACTGTGTCGAGAAAACCGCAAGCCCGCATCTGTCCGGCATCGAGGGTCGTGGCGCACAACAGCAGCTTCTTCGCCACGTTCAGTCCGAGCCGCGACACGTAGCGCCGCAAACCACCGCGATAGAACAGCAGGCCGAGCCGGGCCGCAGGCACGAACATCTGGCTGCTTTCGACGCCGACGCGGAAGTCACACGCGAGCGCCAGATCGGTCGCACCGCCATAAACGCCGCCGTTGATCGCGGCGATCGTCACAGGCCGCGCTTCTTCGAGTTCGTTGGCGAGCGCCTCGAAACTCGCCCCCGCGTTCTCGTCGGCAACGCTGCCAATGTCGAACCCGGCGCAAAAGTGCTTGCCTTCGGCGCACAGCCGCAGCACGAGCACCTCGCGTTGCGCGTTCACTTCGCGAATGAAACCGCGCAATGTGGCGAGGTCTTCGAATTCGAGGCGGTTCGCCATCTCGGGGCGGCGCAGCGTGATGGTCGCGATCTTCCCGGCGACGGTGAGTTCCGGCGCCTGACCTGCTGAATGAGCGGGTTTCGAGGTCATCGTCAGCCTCAGTGGAAGTTGTAGATCTGCATGGTAGTTTCGCCTCCCTCGATGCGCTTGCAGATCGCGGCTTCGTCGGCTTCGCGCTGCACGCCCTTCTCCACCACTTCTGCCGCGCGGGCACGCGGAACGGCCACCACACCGTCGCGGTCGCCGACGATCAGGTCGCCCGCACAAACCGTGACGTTTCCGATCATCACCGGCTCGTTGATCCAGCCGATCGCGCCAAAGTCCTTGCCCGTGCCGCGAATGGACAGCCCGCGCGAGAACACCGGGAAGCCGATCGACTCCAGCAGGTCGGCGTCGCGCACCGCGCCGTCAATCACGAGCCCCGCAAGACCGCGCACCTTCGCGGCTGTCGTCATCACCTCGCCCCAGTAGCCGTGTTCGTACATGCCGTTCGTGTAGACCACCAGCACGTCGCCCGGCTGAGCAAGCTGAATGGCGCGGTGCAGCCAGAGGTTGTCGCCGCCCGGCGAATGCACGGTGACTGCCGTGCCGCAGATCCTGAAGCCAGGCGCGACAGGCTTGATCGCAGCGGGCAGCGCGCCGATCTTGCCGCCGGCTTCGTGCAGCGTGGCTGCGGGCACCTGGCGGGCCGCGTCGACCACGCGTGCCTCGACGCGTTCGATTGAAGTGCGGATAGTGGTTGCCGAATCGTGTTCTTTCATACCTTTTGCTCCCGCGTTTGCAACTGGTGGTACTTGAACTGCTTGCGCGCTTCGTCCAGACGCATACCGCCGCGGCACGCCTCTCGAATCGCTTCCTCGGCATGATGGATCGCCTCCGCGGCATCGAGGACAGCGTCTTCGTGCTCGCGCGGAATCGCGAGCACGCCATCGGCGTCGCCGCGCAGGATGTCACCGGGCTGCACGCGCGCCTCGCCCATGTTGACGGGAATATTGGTCGCCTCGACCTGCACGCGGTCCTTGCCGGTGCGCATCCAGTGATCGCGGCTGAACACCGGATAACCGAGCTTCAGGCACAGCGAAACGTCGCGGCAGATGCCGTTGATCACAGTGCCCGCAATGCCACGGCGGTGCGCGATCTCGGTGAGAATGTCGCCCCACACGGTCGCATCTTCGCGTCCGCCGTTATCGAGCACGATGACCGCGCCTTCCGGGACGTCGTCGATATAGTCGCCCACCGTGCCCGGCGGGTTGGCGGCGGGACCGTACTTGAGCGTCCAGGCGCGTCCCGCGAGGCGGAAGTCCGTGCTGCGCGCCTTGATCTTGTAGCACTGGCCGTTGATGCCGAGCTTGTCGAGCGCGTCGGAGAGCGTGGCGGTGTCGAGCTTGCCGGCACGCTCCACGTTGCGGTTGTCGTTCGTCGTCATGGTTCTGGATCGCTTGCGTGAATTGTGAATATGCGCTCAGGCGAGCATGTGTTCGTAGTTGCCGCCCATGACCCTGCCGACTGGGACGCCTGCAAGAATCGCTTTTGCCATCGCGGCCTCCTTCGCCACAATCGTCTCCGCGGTGTCCAGCACGAGGCCGATATCGGCAGCGCGAATGAAGATCACGGCGCTGCTGTCGGCCACGACGTAGTCGCCTGCCTCCACCTGCACCTCGCCGATCTGAACCGGCACATTGGTGCCCTTTTCCACCACGCGGCCGCGTGCCGTGCGCGCCGTGGTGGCGCGGCTGAACACGGGCAATTCGTAGCCGATGGCCTCGTCGATATCGCGCACGGGCCCGTCGGCCACGACGCCGGCGACCTGGCGCACCTTCGCGGCGAGCGAGAGTAGGCCGCCCCAGCAGCCGGCTTCCACGCCGCTGCGCTGCTCGACCACGATCACGTTGTCGGCGTCGGCCTGTTCGATTGCGGTACATCCGAGGTGCACGGGCGGTCCGGGCGGCGCGTCACCGGTGCCGAGCTTGACGGTGATCGCGCGGCCCGCAATGCGGCCCTGGCCCGAGCGCTGCGGCAACCCGCTCACCACGCCGGGCAGTTTGAGTTTGTCGAGCGCGTCCGAGACGGCGCAGCAGTCGAGCCGCCGCAGGCGCTGTACATTTTGGTCAGCCATGTTCTAGTCTTCCGTGAAGGTCTTGCGCAAATGAAGCGGATCAGTCCAGCGTGCGCCACGCGGCGAAGCAAAGACCCGTGCCGGTGAGCGCGGGGCTGCGATAGCCCGGCGTGTACGAAACCCATTCGAGGTCGAGCGACTTGACCGCCTCGACCGCGATGATCCAGTTGCGGATTTCCGAACTACCCGCCTGTAGCTGCTTCGGATCGAGCGCGGCAAGCCACGCGCTGTCCTTGCGGTGGATCGCTTCGATAATGCCGTTGTCGAGCGCCTCGTCCACCACGAAGTGCGAGAGGCCGCCCGACGCGAGCACGCCCACCCTCAGGTCTTCGGGGTATGCCTCGATCAGCTCGCGCAGCGCGGCGCCAAGCTGAATGCAGCGGCGCGGCGTGGGCTGGTTCGGCGGATCGAAGGTATTGACGATCACCGGAATGACAGGCAAGTCGAGGCCCTGCAGATAGCGGCGGTGAATGAACGAGAACGCGTGGCCCTCGTACTGGCCGCCCTCCAGACCGTCCATCGCCGCCATGTCGAAGTCGCGCTCGCAGAGTTCACGAATCATCCAGCGTGCCATCTCCGACTTGACGGGATAGTGCACGTCGGCATCCGGCTCCTGGCGCATGGTGCGGGCGCGGGCGTACCAACTGTCGTTCGGGCTCGTCTCGCGCTTTGCGTTGCGGATGGTCTCGCCATAGTAGATGGCGAATGCCGGGTTATTCGTGGTACGAAACAACTCGGTCTGATCGTCACCCACCACGATCAGCACATCGAGCCGGGCTGCGCGAATACGCTCACGCAATTCATCCATCGCCGCTTCCGACCGGTCGTAGCGCTCGCCCATGCGCTCGGGCGTGACCATCGCCTCGGCGTCGGCCGGTGCGCGTTCCAGCAGGTCGCCGTACGTAACGTGATTGCCCGCCTTGTCGTAGTAGTGCGGATTCTTCGGGTCCACCGCGCGAAAGCCGTGCTGCCAGTCTTCGCGCTGCGACACCAGCATGATGCTGTGCGACGAGCCGAATGCCGCTACCAAACGTGCCATTTCGTCTCCTTCTCCTGTGCGTTATTGCTTTGCCGGCACGCGCTCAGACCACGAATGCCGCGCGCCATTGTTCGATCTGTTCGTCCGCGTAACCGAGTTCGCGCAAGATGGCCTGCGTATGCTCGCCCTGCTCGGGCGCAAGCCGCGGCGACGCTTCGCGCGGATAGCGCGAGAGCCGGAACGGCTGGCCCACGAAGGCGACCTCGCCTTTGCCCGGCAACTCGACCGGCCACGCCATGCCGAGATGCTTGACCTGCGGGTCCTCGAACACCTCGTCGATGCGGTGAATCGGGCCGCAAGGCACGCCCGATTTAATCAGCACTGCAGTCCATTCTTTCGTCGTCCGAGTCTTGAAGACTTCGCCCACAGCGCGGTTCACGGCGTCGCGGTTGGCCACGCGCGCCGGATCGGAATCGAAGCCCGCGGCGCGCGCCAGATGTTCGAGGCCGAGCGCCTCGCACAACCGTGTCCACATCGTCTGGCCGATGGCAGCGAGATTCAGGTAACCGTCCTTCGTTTCGAACACGCCGGTCGGCACCGTGAGCGGATGCTCGTTGCCTACCTGCTGCGGCACCTTTTTGTCCACGAGCCACTGTGCGGCCTGAAAATCGAGCATTGCGAGCTGTGCCTCCAGCAGCGAGGTTTGCACCCACTGGCCTTCGCCCGACGCGTCACGCTCCAGTAGCGCGGTGAGAATCGCCATCGCGCAGAAGTGGCCCGCGCACAGGTCCGCGATTGGGATGCCCACGCGCATCGGGCCTTCGCCCGGCTTGCCCGTCACGCTCATGAGGCCGCCCATGCCCTGCGCGATCGAATCGAAACCCGGCCAGTTCGCATAGGGACCGTCCTGGCCGAAGCCCGAGATGCTCGCGTAGACGAGGCGCGGATTGATCGCCCGCAGCGCGTCCGGGCCAATGCCGAGGCGGTCCTTCACGTCGGGGCGGAAGTTTTCGATGAACACGTCGGCGCGGCGCACCAGCTCGCGGAGAATCCCGCGGCCCGCGGGGTCCTTCATGTTCAGCGTGAGGCTTTCCTTGCTGCGATGCAGGTTTTCATAATCGGCGCGATTGTGGTCGCGGCCGCCGATCATGTCGTCGCCACCTGGCGCTCCGGGCGGGATTTCGAGCTTGATGACGCGTGCGCCCATGTCCGCGAAAAGACGCATGGCGGTCGGGCCCGCTCGCACCCGCGAGGCGTCGATGATCGTGAAGCGTGACAGCGCGCCTTTACGGGCGGTGGCCGCACCCTGGTCGTGCTGGGTGTCCTTGTTTTCTGCGCTCATGGGCGTTTTTCCTCAGGCCGGAGTGAACATCGGAACCGGATAGCCGCCATCGCTCGGCTCGAACACGACCTGCACGCGCTGGCCGATGGCGAGCGTGGCCGGGTCGCAGTCGACGATATTGCTGAGCATGTGTACGCCTTCGTCGAGCGTCACATAGGCCAGCGTGTAGCGCGCCTCTTCCTTGCCCATCGTGCTGCACGAGTAGATCGCGCCTTTGCCCTTCGACTCGACCCACTCCGTGTTCGCGCTCAGGCAATGCGGGCAGATGTCGCGCGGGTAGTAGTGCGTCTCGCCGCAGTCGGCGCAGCGCTTGACGAGCAGGCGCCCATCCTTCGCCGCTTCCCAGAAAGGCATCGCCTCGGGCAATACGCGCGGCGGCGAAATGCGGCGCCGGCCGGTGGCCGCGGCGGCCTTGGCCGCCTTTTCCGTAGCAGGGTTCTGATTAGTCGTACTCATCGTTAAGCCCGTTCCAAAATGAGCGTTGCGGCCGTATGACGCGAAGCCAGTGCGCCGCCGATTCCGTTCGCCAGTGCGATATCGCAGTTCGGCACCTGCACGGCGGGGTGCGCTTCGCCGCGCAACTGGCGCACGGCCTCGATCACCTTCGTGACACCGCCCCGGTTCGCGGGATGGTTGTTGCACAGGCCACCGCCATCGGTATTGAAAGGCAGCTTGCCCACGCCCGAAATCAGGCCGCCGTCCTGCACGAACCTGCCGCCCTCGCCCTTCTTGCAGAAGCCGAGGTCTTCGAGCTGCATGAGCACGGTGATCGTGAAGCTGTCGTAGAGCGACGCATACTTGATATCGGCGGGCGTCAAACCTGCTTCGGCGAACGCTGCCGCGCCTGACCACTTCGCCGCCGACCACGTGAGGTCGATCTTGCCGCCGCCAGCGTGCTTGGGCGCTTCGCCCGTACCGCGCACCTTCACGAGCGGGCGCTTCAACTGCTTCGCGATCTCGGGACGCGCCACGATGAGCGCGCCGCCGCCATCGCTCATCACGCAGCAGTCCAGACGATGCAGCGGGTCAGCGACCATCGGCGAGTTCACGACGTCTTCGACGGTCACGACGTTGCGCAGCATCGCGTTGGGGTTGTGCTGCGCGTGGTGGGACGCCGCGACCTTGATCCACGCGAGTTGCTCGCTTGTGGTGCCGTACTCGTACATATGGCGCTTCGCGACCATGCCGTACAGATTCTGTGTGGCCGGGCCGAACGGCAGCTCGAACTGCACTTCGGGCGCGTCCGGGTCCGGCGCCTTGAGCGAAAGCGCTGCGCCCGCCGCACGTGGGCGGCCCGCAAGCGTGATCAGCGCGATATTGCAGCGGCCGGCCGCAATCGCTTGCGCCGCGTGCGCGACGTGCAGGATCGGCGCGGACCCGCCGCATTCGGTCGAATCGACGTGGCGCAGCTTCAGGCCGAGGTATTCGGCAATGGTCGTCGTGCCGAGGCCGGGCGCATCCCCCGCGCAGAAGTAGCCGTCGATGTCGTCTTTCGTCAGGCCCGCGTCTTCCAGCGCGCCCTTCGCGACGTCGGCGTGCAGGCGCGCGACGGAAAGGTCGTCCGCTTTGCGCGTGGGGTGCTCATAGGCGCCGACGATACAGGCTTGTCCGTTCAGAGTCATTCGGATTCCTTATCGAGTCGTTGCACCGTAAAGCGGTTCAGATGCCAGGTGGCGTCACCGTAGGTCATGTTGATCGCGAACATGCGCTTTGCGTAGTGGCCCGCGCGGCACTCTTGCGTCATGCCCATCGCGCCATGCAGCTGAATCGCCCATTCGCCCGCGTTCTTGCACACATCGCCGATAAAGGCCTTGACGGCGGAGACAAAGCGGCCACGGCGCGCCGGGTCGTTTTCATCGACGGCCATGGCCGCCGCGCACGCCATCGACTTGCCCTGTTCGAGCGCGATCAGCATGTCGGCCACGCGGTGTTGCAGCGCCTGAAACTTCGCCAACGGCGCACCGAATTGCGAGCGCGTATTCAGGTGCTCGGCGGTCAGTTCGAGCAGCGCTTCCAGCGCGCCGACCGACTCTGCGCACAGCGCCGCGTTCGCGCGGTCGAGCGCGGCTTCGATGAGCGCGTGCGCTTCGCCGGCCTCGCCGATCAGGTCGGCTTTGGTCACGATCACGTTGGCGAAGCTCACGTGGGCCGCTTCGCGTGCGTCGATCGTCGCAAAGCGGCGCAGCGTGATGCCTTGCGCTTTGGCGTCGACGAGGAAAAGCGAGAGGCCATGCATGTCGCCGCGCTCGCCCGAGGTGCGCACGGCTACCACGAATGCGTCGGCGATCGCGCCGTCGAACACGAGTGTCTTGGTGCCGTCGATGCGCCAGCCGTCGCCCGTTTCCTTCGCGCGCACCGCGATGCGCGCAAGCTCGTAGCGCGCATCGGCTTCGCCCACCGCGAGCGCAAGCACCTTCTCGCCGCACGCGGCCGCTTCGAGCCATTGCGAGCGCTGCTGCGCGCTGCCCGCCGCGCCGATCAGCGCAGCCGCCGGCAAGCCACTCGACAGCCAGCCTGCGCCGCCCAACGCGCGGCCGAGTTGCTGCGCGACGAGCATCGTTTCCACCGCGCCGTAGCCGCTGCCGCCCTGTCCGGCGTCGATGATGAGGCCCGTGATGCCGAGTTCGGCGAAGCCCTGGCGGCGGTGTGCCGCAAGCGCCGCGTCTTCGGTGTCGCCGCGCCGGTGCGCGGGAAACTCGCCGTCGCAGAAGCGGCGTACCGCGTCTTGCAGCGCGACGTGATCTTCAGTCAGAGAAAAGTCCATGTTTATTCGTGTCCCGCTTCAGGCATTGAAGAACGCGCGGCTGATCAGGTTGCGCTGCACTTCGTTCGTGCCGCCGTAGATCGACAGCTTGCGTGCATCGAAGTAGTTGGCCGCGACGGCAACGGTCTCTTCCGGGCTCGGCGGCTCGTGGCCCGCCTGGTCGAGCAGCGCGGCTTCGTCGAACGGAATGCCGTCGGGCCCTGCGACTTCCGCGAGCAGCGCGTAGATCGCCTGGCGCAGCTCGGTGCCGCGCACCTTGAGCATTGACGCCTCTACCGCCGGCACGGGGCTCTGCTGGTTTGCGCTCAGCATGCGCAGGCCCGTGAATTCGAGCGCCATCAACTCGATTTCGAAGCGGCTCACGCGCGCCTCGAATAGCGGATCGCCGGCGAGGCCCTGCTGCTTGCCAAGCTGCTTGACGCGCGCGAGCTGCTGCTTGCAGGAGCCGATGCCCGCAATGCCGGTGCGTTCGTGGCCGAGCAGATACTTGCCGTACGACCAGCCCTTGTTGATCTCGCCGACGAGATTCTCGACCGGCACGCGCACGTTGTCGAGATAGACCTCGTTGAGGTCGGTGCCGCCTTCGAGCATGCGAATGGGGCGCAGCTCCACGCCCGGCGACTTCATGTCGATCAGCAGGAACGAAATGCCTTCCTGCGGCTTGGCGGTCGGGTCGGTGCGCACCAGCGCGAACATCATCTCGCACCAGTGCGCGTACGAAGTCCAGACCTTGTGGCCATTCACGACGAAGTGATCGCCGTCGCTGTCTCTGGAAAGCACGGCGGTGGTGCGCACGCTGGCGAGGTCAGAGCCCGCACCCGGCTCCGAGAAGCCCTGCGCCCACCACGTTTCGCTGCGGCGGATTGCGGGCAGGTAGCGCTCTTTCTGCTCGGGCGTTCCGAACGCATTGAGCACAGGGCCCAGCATGTTGATGCCGCTCGCGATGATGCGCGGCGCGCCGCCAACGAGCGTTTCCTCGTCGAAGATATAGCGTTGCAGCGGCGTCCAGCCAGGGCCACCGGCCTCCTTCGGCCACGACGGCGTGATCCAGCCGCGCTCGTACAGATGCGTGTACCACTCGACATAATCGGCGCGCTCGATGCGCAGGCCCAGTTCAGCCTTGCGCTTGAGTGCGGGCGAAAGGTTCTTCTTGACGAACTCGCGCACCTCGGCGCGAAACGCCTCGTCCTCTGCGGAGAATTCCAGTCTCATTGATTCATTGTCCTTATTAGTGATGTGCGCCGCTGTTTGCGCCCTGCGAACCGCACACGACGAGTGCATCGAGCGCGAGCACGCGGTCCGGGTAGGCAACGAGCGGATTCACATCGATCTCGGTGATCTGCGGGTTCGCGCGCATCTGCGCACCGATCGCGGCCACGGCCTTCGCGATGGCGGCCACGTCCACACCTTCGGCGCCGCGCACGCCGTCGAGCAGCGCGGCGGCCTTCAGGCGGCGCAGCTCGACCACGATGTCGGTTTCGGCCATGTCGGCGGGAATCAGGCGCACGTCCTTGAGCGCTTCGATCCAGATGCCGCCCAGGCCGACCAGCACGACGGGGCCCCATTCGGCGTCACGCCTGGCGCCCACCACGAGTTCGAGACCGCGCTGGCCCATCGCTTCGACAAGCGCACCGTCGAGCCGCAGCTCGGGGCGATGCGAAGCCACGCTCGCGTGCAGCTTGTCCCAGCCGGCGCGCAGCGAGGCCGCATCGGCGAGACCGACCACCACGCCGCCCACGTCGCTCTTGTGCGGCAGTTCGCTCGCCTGCGCCTTGAGCACGACCGGATAGCCGATTTCATCCGCAATCTTCTGCGCTTCGTCGATCGTCTTCGCGAGTCGCCCCGGCGGCACCGGCAGACCCGCTGCGGCAAGCCATTGCTTGCCCTGATATTCGGCGTAAATACCGTTCGCCGGCACGGCGCCCGGCAGCGCGATCGCGGCTGGCTGCGCCGTTTGCGCGCGCTGTGCTCGCTGCAGCGATTCGCCGTAGGCCGCCACGCGTGCGCAGGCGCGCAGCGCGCGGTCCGGCGAACGGAAGAACGGCACGCCGCTCGCGGCAATCGCTTCGACGAAGAACGGCTCCAGCACGTTGTTGTCGCCCATTACCGCAAGCACCGCGGGCTTGGTGGCGCGCGCGAGCGCGGGCACGAGGTGGTCGGCCTTGTCGCGCTGCGCGATGGGAGGGCCGCCCATGATCGAGAGGACGAGGCTGCCGATGTTCGGGTCGGCGAGCACCGTGTCGATCAGTTCGCCGATCAGGCCGGGGTTGCGCACGCCGATCGTCGTGTAGTCGAGCGGGTTGTCGGCCACGGCGAAGTCCGGCAGCAGTTCGGTGAGCTTCCCGAGCGTCGGCTCGGTGAGCGGCGGCAGGTTCAGACCGATGTCGTCGGCGAAGTCGAGCGTAATGTTCTTCACCGCGCCCGATGCCGTCATGACCGCCGTACCCGCTGCGGGCGGCACCGGGAAGCGCGCGAGGATCGTCGTGGTGTCGAACAGTTCATCGAGCGAATCGACCACCACCACGCCTTCGCGCGCGAGTAGCACGCTCGCCGTGGCATGGTCGCCTGCGAGCGCGCCGGTGTGCGACTGTGCCGCTTCGCGCGCTCGCGCGCTCTTGCCCGGCATCAGCATCACGATCGGCTTGCCTGCCGCACGCGCTTCGCGCGCCAGCGCGAGGAAAGTCTGCGGGCGGCGCACCTGCTCCGCATACACGGCGATCGCAGTCGTCTGCGGGTCGGCGATGAACCACGCGAGATAGTCCTCGATGCCAAGCACGGCTTCGTTGCCGGTCGAAACGGCCGCCGTGATCGGCTGGCCGCGGCCCATGAAGGCGTCGCGCAGGTTCGCGGCCATCGCGCCGCTTTGCGCAACCACGCCAACGCCCTTGCGACCCGCGCACGGATATGGCGCGAGCGCCTCGAAAGTGACCGGCACGCCGGCCTGGAAATTGGTGAAGCCCATGCAGTTCGGACCGATCAGCGCGATGCCCGCGGCGTTCGCGGCCTCAGTGAGCGCCTGCTGTTTCGCACGGCCTTCCTCGCCTGCTTCGGCGTAGCCCGAAGCGAAGATCACCGCCGCGCCCGCGCCGCGCGCGCCCAGCGTGTAGACGGCGTCGAGCACACCGGCTTCCGGAATGCATAGCACCACGAGGTCGATGCCTTCGGGCAGCGCGTCCACGCTCTTCACGCACGGGCGGCCGTTGATTTCCTCGCTGCTGCGCGACACGAGATGGATCGCGCCCGCAAAGCCGAAACGCTCCAGGTTCTGCAGCACGAAGTTGCCGAACGAGCGGGGATCGGCGGAAGCACCGACGATCGCGATCGAGCGCGGCTTGAGCACGCGTTCGACGGACAACACGCCGCCTGCTTCGGAGAGTGACTTACTCATCAGGTCATGCCTCTTCTTGATTGCGATCCCGGCACTGGCAAACCAGGATCAGTTCGATTGAGAGTCATTCTGGCATACCACAACCGCTTTCTCAATACACCAGAGGCACATTTACCAGGTTAGTGTTTTCCCCTAACCGCACCCACCCGGGCCACCTATCAGACGGCATCTCATTGATTTTAATATCTTTTAATTGTCGCTCGACGTACATCCAGCAAACGGCGCGACCGTATAAGAAAAGCGCCGCCTTGAATACCACAACATCATTTTGGTATATTTAAGCCATCCGAACCCCAACGACCGTCCTTTCCATGAAACCTGTAGCCGACCTGACCGCCGAACGCGACGGCGCAGCGCCCGCCCATCCGGCAGCCGCGCCCCGTATGCGAGCGAGTCTCGCGAACGACATTCGCGAGACGCTTCAGGCCGAGATCGAAACTGGCCAGCTCGCGCCGGGCATGCCGATCGACGAGCGTGCGCTCGCTGCGCGCTTCAACGTGTCGCGCACGCCGGTGCGCGAAGCGCTTCAGCATCTCGCGGCGCGCGAGCTGGTGGTGATCTCGCCGCGCCAGGGCATGACCGTGGCGCGGCTGTCGATCGCCAAGGTGCGCTCGATGCTGGAGTACATCGGGGAACTGGAGGCGCTGTGCGCACGCTTTTGCGCAAGGCGCGCGAGCGACACCCTGCGCGAGGCGCTCGACCGCGCGCTGATGGCGTGCCAGCAGGCCGCAGTGGAAGGCGACGCCGGCGAGTACGCACGCGCCAATGCGCTTTTTCACGACACGATCTACGAAGGCAGCCGCAACGAGTGCCTCGCCGACCAGATTCGCGCCGCGCGCCGCCAGTCGGCGCGCTACCGCGTGGCCGACCTGCGCAACCGCAGCCAGATCAGCCGCTCGCTCCAGGAGCACTTCGAGATCGCGCGCGCCATCCAGGCCGGCGACGAAGCGAAAGCCGCCGAGGTGATGCGGCGTCACGTTCCCGCGGGCACGACCGGCTTTTCCGAATTCCTCGCCGCCGTGCCACGCCACTTCTTCGACTTCGGCACCGACTGAGATATCCAGTCATCCTGAATAATCCATACGGAGACACCATGCCCCGCTCCATCGACGTCCCAGGCCTCTTGCATAACGCCCCGATTCCGGTGGGCGCCCGCGTGGCCAACGTGCTGTGCTCGTCCGCGATCGCCGGCAAGGACCCGGCCACCGGCAAGCTCGCCGCCGGCCCCGCCGACCAGGCCCGCCTCGCGTTCGACAACCTCGAGCGCTTTCTCGACGCAGGCGGTGCGACGCTCGCGGACGTCGTGAAACTCACCGTCTATGTGAAAGACGACAGCGTGCGCGAACACATCAACGCGCGCTGGCTCGCCTTCTGGCCCGACCCGGCGCAGCGGCCCGCACGCCATATCGTCGTGCACGACCTGCAGCACGGCATGGCTCTTCAGCTCGAAGCAATCGCCGTCGCGCCCTGAACGCGCGGCCTCCACCACCAACGTCAAGCAACGCAGCGCATCCGTCCATTCATTGAAAAAGGTTCCAACGTGATCATCGACTCCCACGCCCACGTCGTCATGCCACCGCAAAGCTTCCGCTACATGGCGGAGCTCGTTGGCGGCCGCGCCAACCCGTCGACCAACCCGAACATCCCGGACGAAGCGGTGCGCAAGCAGGCCGAGGAACTCGTGCGCAGCATGGACGCCGTCGGCACCGACGTTCAGTTCATCTCGCCGCGCCCCTACCTGCAAATGCATTCGGTGAAGCCGGCGCGCGTGACCGAGCTGTGGACGCGTCACTGCAACGACCTGATCAAGCGCTTCGTCGACATGTTCCCGGACCGCTTCCGTGGCGTGGCCGGCCTGCCGCAGTTCATGAACGAATCGCCCGCCGAAAAATGCGTGGCCGAACTGAAGCGCTGCGTGAATGAACTGGGCTTCGTCGGCACGCTGCTGAACCCCGATCCGACCGAAGGCGAGGGCCCCGCGCCGGCCGGCCTCGGCGATCCGTTCTGGTATCCGCTCTATGAAACGATGACGGCGCTCGACGTGCCCGCACTGATCCACTCGGCCGGCAGTTGCAGCCCGCGCGAGTCGTACACGCTGAAGTTCATCAACGAAGAAAACATCGCGGTCATTTCGCTGCTCGAATCGGACGTGTTCCAGAAGTTCCCGAACCTGAAGATCGTGGTGGGCCACGGCGGCGGCGCGATTCCCTACCAGATGGGCCGCTTCCGTTCGTGGGCCGTGCGCCGCAATCATCCACAGACTTTCGACGAACAACTGCGCAAGCTCTACTTCGACACCTGCAACTACTCGAAAGATTCGATCGAGCTGCTGCTCAAGGTGGCCGGCACCGACAACGTGCTGTTCGGAACCGAAAAGCCGGGCACGGGCAGCGCGCGCGACCCGATCTCGGGCCGCGACTACGACGACATGAAGCCGGTGATCGAAAGCATCGAGTGGCTCACCGAGGAACAACGCAGGAACGTGTTCGAGTGCAATTGCCAGCGCGTCTATCCGCGTGCGTTCCGCCACTATCAGGAGGCCTGAACATGGCCATGACCGCTGAAGAAAACGATCTGCTCACGCGCGTCGAAAACGGCGCGCCGATGGGCGAGATGATCCGCCAGCATTACTGGATCCCTGCCGTGCCGTCGGCGAAGCTCGAAGCGGATGGCGCGCCCGTGCTGGTTCGCCTGCTTGGCTCGAACTTCGTGGCGTTTCGCGGCACCGACGGCAAGGCCGGCGTGATCGACGAGCTTTGCCCGCACCGCAAGACCTCGATGATGATGGCGCGCAACGAGAATAACGGCTTGCGCTGCATTTTCCACGGCTGGAAGGTGAACGTGGAAGGCCAGGTGGTCGAAGCGCCGAACCAGGTTGGCGACCAGGCGCAGTTCTGCAAGCGCGTGAAGACGAGTCAGTACAGCGTGGAGGAGCGCGGCGGCATCGTCTGGATATGGCTCGGCAAGGGCGGCGAGAACGCCGGGCCGCCGCGCTTCCCCGACCTGCCGTTCACTCAGCTGCCCGCCGGGCAGCGCTCGGTCACCTGCGTCGAAGTGCCGACCAACTGGGTGCAGGGCGTCGAGGCGTCGATGGATTCGTCGCACGTGGGCGTGCTGCACGAATCGACCACGCAGATCACGGCTGGTGGCGGCAACGAACGCATGCACATGACGAAAGCGCTCGCGCCACGCCTTGAGTTCGAGGACCGGCCATACGGCTATCGCTACGCCGCGCTACGCGATTTGCCCGACGAAAAGGTCTATGCACGCGTCAACAATTTCGTGATGCCGTGGTACGGCATCATCTGCGCGCCGGACTCGAACGGGCCGAGCACGGTGTTCTTCTCCACGCCCGTGGATGACGTCACGCACCGCGCCTGGTTCGTGCACTTCAACCCTACGCGCAAGCTCGGCATGACGGTGATGTCGGCTACGCCGGATGTGTGGAACTTCCCGCCGCTGCCGCCGGGAACGCGCGAAACCGGCTTCGGTCAGAACCGCGACCTCATGAAGCGCGGCCACGCCACCGGCTTTCACCAGCACCTGGGGACCGAAGACTTCGCGATGTTCCTCGGCCAGGGCCCGATTGCGGACCGCACCACCGAGCAACTCTGCTCCGCCGACGGCGCCGTGCTGCGCGTGCGCGGGCTGCTGCTCAAGTCGGCACGCGAGTTCATGGCCGGCAAGACGCCCACGCTCGCCGACAACCCCGAACTCGACTACTCGCGCGCGATCTCGATCGGCGGCGTGCTGCCGGTCGGTTCGGACTGGCGTTCGCTGACCGATGCCACGTAATCGTATGCAATCCTACGTAAGCCACCGAATTACACCCGCATAACACCGTATCTCCGGAATGACTTCGATGCTTGCTCCCCTGCTGCTCATGCTGCGCGTCGCGGCGATCGACACCCCGACTTCGCTCATCAAGTCGTATACGCTCGAAGCGGCCGACGGCGCGTTGCTGCCCGGCTTCGAGCCTGGCGCGCACCTTCAGGTCGAGATCCCGTCCCCGACGGGCGGCGTACCGCAGTGGCGTTCGTATTCGCTGATCCATCTCGATCCGTCCGTCGATCCTCGCGGTGGCGTTCCGGCCTACCGGCTCGGCATCCGCCGCGAGGACGAAGGCCGCGGCGGCTCGCGCCACATGCATGCGCTGGAAGTGGGCGCCACGCTCAACGTGCGCGCGCCGGTCAACCATTTCCGGCTCGCCGCGCCGCCGCGCGTGCTGCTCGTCGCGGGCGGCATCGGCATCACGCCGATCGTCTCGATGGCCAGCGCCCTCGCCGCACAGCAACGCGAATTCGAACTGCATTTCAGCGGCCGCACGCGCGAGGCGCTGCCCTTCGTCGATGAACTCCGCGCGCTCGCGGGCAAAAGGCTCGTGCTGCACGCCGACGACGATCCGGCCACGCGCCTCTCGGTCGACGCGTTGCTCGACGGCGCTCAGGTGAACCAGCCGATCTACGTGTGCGGACCGGCGGGCATGATCGAAGCGGTGCTTTCAGCGGCGCGCCAGCGCGGCTGGCATGAATGTGATCTGCACTACGAGCTGTTTGCCGAGGCCGTGGCGCACGAAGGCGACGCCGCATTCGAAGTCGAACTGAAGTCGTCGGGCAAATGCTTCACGGTGCCCGCCGACAAGTCTCTGCTCGATACGCTGATCGAAAACGGCGCCGACGTGATGTACGACTGCCGCGCCGGCTACTGCGGACTGTGCACGACCAAAGTGAGCAGCGGCGAGATCGAGCATCGCGACGTCTATCTCTCCGAGGCGGACAAGGCCAGCGGCAAGGTCATGCAGGTTTGCGTGTCGCGTTGCAAGAGCGGCCGCCTCGTGCTCGACCTCTAACACTTTCCACGCAATTCAAGCGGAATCCAGAATGAGCAAAATCCTGGTTACTTATGAACTCGACGGCCCGGTCGCCCTGATCGGCCTGAACCGCCCTGACAAGCGCAACGCGATCAACGAAGACGTGATCGCCCAACTGCGCGCCGCCGTCATGCGCGCGGGCGAAGAAGCCGACGTTGGCGTGCTGTTCGGGCACGGCGGCAATTTCAGCGCGGGTCTTGACCTGCGCGAAGCGCTTGCGCGCGCAACCGGTGAGACCGCGGCCCCGCGCAAGCGCCGCCGCCACTCATGGCACGAAGTGTTCGACATCATTGCGCGCGGACCGATTCCTTTCGTCGCGGCGCTGCACGGCGCCGTGGTGGGTGGCGGCCTCGAGCTCGCGACGGCGGCCCACGTGCGCGTGGGCGACTCGACAGCGTTCTTCGGCCTGCCCGAAGGCCAGCGCGGCATCTTCGTGGGCGGCGGCGGCACGGTGCGCATTCAGCGCGTGATCGGCTACACGGTCATGGCCGACCTCATGCTCACGGGGCGCCTGCTCTCGGCCGAAGAAGGCTTACGCGAGCACGTCATCACGTATCTCACGCCGCCGGGCGAAGCGCTCGCCAAGGCGAAGGAGCTGGCCGCGAAAATCGCCCAGAACGCGCCCGATACGAACTGGCGCATCACCAACCTGCTGCCGCGCGTGAACGATCTTTCGCACGAGGACGGCCTCTTCCTTGAATACATGAGCTCGAATATGGCGCGCTCGCCCGAAACCGCGAAGCGCCTGCAGGCGTTCGTGGATGGCAAGGCGAAGCCGCTCGAGCGCCCCGACACCCGCAAGACCACGGCATAACGACAGCGTGAGGCGCAACGAATCATGAATGCATCAAACGAACTGAATCCGCAGGAAGCGGTCGCGCGCGAAGCGGCGCTCGCGCACGTGAAGGCTGCCGAGAAGACAGCCGCGCAAATCCCGGTCGGCGACGCTGCGCCGCGCCCGGTCGCGCAGGCCGCCGTGATCGGCGCAGGCACGATGGGTGGCGGCATTGCGATGGCGCTGGCCGCCGCTGGCATCCCCGTGACGCTGATCGACGCGAACGAGGAAGGCCTCGCGCGCGGCCTCGCCCGCATTCGCGACAACTACGAAAACAGCGTGAAGCGCGGCAAGCTCGACGCCGCCGTGCGCGACGAGCGTCTCGCGCGCATCACGGGCTCCCTCTCGATCGCCGACGTGAAGAACGCCGACATCGTGATCGAGGCCGTATTCGAAGACCTCGCGCTCAAGCAGGGCATCTTCCGCGAGCTGGACGTGCACGCGAAGCCGGGCGCAGTCCTCGCCACCAACACCTCGGGCCTCGACATCGACGAGATCGCCGCCGTTACGAAGCGCCCCGCCGACGTGGTGGGCGCGCACTTCTTCAGCCCCGCGCACGTCATGCGCCTGCTCGAAGTCGTGCGCGCCGCGCAAACCGCCAACGACGTGATCGCCACGCTCATGGATCTGGGCCGCCGCATGGGCAAAGTGTCGGTGCTCTCGCGCATCTATCCGGGCTTTATCGGCAATGCGCTCTTTCGCAACTACAACCGCGAAGCGCACTTTCTTGTCGAAGACGGCGCACTGCCGCACGAAGTGGATGCGGCGCTCAAGGCGTTCGGCTACGCGATGGGCATCTTCGCCGTGCACGACATGGCCGGCAACGACGTGGGCTACCAGACGCGCAAGGCGCAGATGACGACACGTCCCACCGACCGCCGCTGGAACGATCTCATCATGAAGCTCGTGGAAATGGGCCGGCTCGGCCAGAAAAGCGGCAAGGGCTGGTATCGCTACGAGGCGGGCAGCCGCGAGCCGCAGCGCGACGAAGAACTGGAGCGCTTCATCGTAGAGGAATCGGAACGCATGGGCATTACCCGCCGCCCGATATCCGCCGGGGAAGTCGTCAAGCGCTGCGTGTACGGCATGATCAACGAAGGCGCGAGGCTGCTGGAACAGGGTATCGCGCTGCGTGCGAGCGACATCGACGTAGTTTACGTGACGGGCTACGGCTTTCCCGCGCACCGCGGCGGCCCGATGTACTACGCAGACCAGATCGGCCTGGCGAACGTCTATCGCGACATCCAGCGGCTCCATGAGGAGTATGGCTACTGGTGGAAGCCCGCACCGCTCCTGGAAAAGCTCGCGGCGGAGAACGGCCGCTTCGGCGATCTGTGACGCAACCGCTGTCCCGCAGCCGCCGCGCGTACGCGCACGGCGGCCGTTACGGCGCCCGGCCGAACGGGCGACGCTTTCACTCTTCGTCCTGCTCGGCGTCGAGCGACCCGGCCTCGGCCGAAGCCGTTTCGCGCGCGTGGCTCATCGGCGCGTCGTTGAAGAACTCGGCCGGCAAGGTGGCGAGGAACTCCGAGAAGCCCGCGTCGCCGCCCGGCGAATGCTGCGCCATGACTTCCTCGGCGGTCGCCTCGTCGCCCGAAAGCAGCGCTTGCGCGAGGCGCTGGTGGTCGGCGATCACCTTCTCCCGGCGGCTCGGCGCCAGAAACAACTTGGGGCGATAGCGTGAAATCAGGCGGCGGATCGCCCGGATCTGCTCGGCCAGGTAGTCGTTGTGGCAGGCCTGACAGATCACCTCATGGAATTCGGCATTGCTGCGCGCAAAACGGCGGGCGTCGCTCTGGTTCAGCGCTTCCACGCCTTCGTCGATCGTGCGCTGCAGTTCCACGCGCTGCTCGTCGTTCATGCGGCGGGCGGCCAGGCGCGCCGAAACGGCTTCCAGCTCGTGCAGCAGTTCAAGCATGTTCCGCAGCTGCGGGACCGTCATCTTTGTCACGAACACGCCCTGGCGCGGCACGATCTGCACATACTGCTGCGCGGCAAGCTGCTGCAGCGCCTCGCGAATGGGCGTGCGCGACACATTGAAGCGCGCGGCGAGCGCGCGCTCGTCGAGCGCGGCGCCCGGCACGAGTTCGCCTCGCTCGATTTCCGATTCCAGGAGCGCCTTGATTTCGGCGGACCGGCTCAGTTTGGGTGGCAGACTCATTGAATGGCTGACAGTGGGTTCGAAGGGCCATATCGGCGGCTTGCAACTGCCGATGGCGTTTAAAATCCATATGATACCGTCAGGTATACCAAACGCCCAACTGTGTGTTACCCCAATGAAAAGGGAATGATCGAGTCGCCGGAGGGCATCCGTGCGCGCGGACAGCAACTCAACCCGCGCAAGAGAGTGGCATTCTCCTTACCCCGGCTTGGCGCCCCAGGGCTTCGCGCGCGAATGCCCGCCAGGTCCATGCGGTCCTGGCGGGCATGTAGACAAACGGTTTGAACCGGCCGACCTGTCGAGTAGGATTCCTTAAAAAAGCGCCGGCACCCGGAAACTCAATCCAGCTACCGGCGCGTCGCGAAACGATTAGAAAGTGTGTCGAATACCGATCTGCATAGCCAGCTGGTTGGCCGTGGTCGATGCGAGGTTACCGTACAGCGAGCCGCCAGCTCCCGGAACCGAGTACGGCGTCGAAACGAGGAAGCTGTCCGCGAACTTCTGCCCCGCGAACGCATGCTGGAATACGCCGAACATGTAGACGTCGGTGCGTTTCGAAAGGTGATAGTCCACGCCGGCGCTGTAGAGGTCGTACTTGCCAAGGCGGTGCTGGTCTACATAAGTGAACCCGCCGCCCACCGTGAGCATCGGCGAGATCCTGTAGCTCGTGCCGACCTCGTAGGCGTTCACCGTGACGACACCACGCGGGCTCTTCGACGCATTCGTGTACGTGTACAACCCATTGACCGACCATGCATCGTTCAGGTTCACCATGCCGCCAACGGCAACCGTGTAGATCGACTCCGCGTCGAGCGCAACCTGCGCCATCGTGCCGACGCCGCGCGTTGCGTTGCCGCCGTCCGTCTTTGTGATCACGGCAGCCATCGAGTACGGTGCGTTGAACGTGCCGGTCGGGCTGTACTTGATGCCGCCGCTAATCACGCGCGGGTTACCGGTCGGCGTGCCGCCGAAAGCGCCTGCGATATTGCTGAAGCCATACATCACGCCCGCGCCGAAGCCATGCCAGTTAGGCGTTTCGTAGCGCACCATGTTGCTCACCGGCTCGCCCGCGAGGCGGTCAATGTCGTAGGCGCCGTGGAACGCATACGAAGGCGCGAACTGCGCGACGTTCGTGTAATAGGAGATGTAGTCGTAAATGAAGTCGTAATCGTAGCCGGCGATCAGCGTACCGAACCTGTCGCTCGACAGTCCCACGAAAGCGCGGCGTCCGAACAACGCGCCGCCGTGGCCCGCGGCGCCGGTGTTCAGCGAAAAACCGTTCTCCAGCGTGAAGATCGCCTTCAGTCCGCCCCCCAGATCCTCCACGCCTTTCAAGCCCCAGCGCGACGCCTGGTTGATGCCGTCATCCATTTTCCAGAGCGAATGACCGCCCGCGTTGCTCACATAGGTGAGGCCATTGTCGATAATCCCGTACAGCGTCACGCTGCTTTGCGCGTGCGCGCCACCCGCCATCACGGCCGCTATCGCGCCCGCCAAAACCTTCTTCTTCACTTGACGATCTCCTGAAATTGCGGGCTTTTGCACCCGCTTTTATTGCTGGTGTATTCCCATCGGCTGGCGCCGGCTTCGAACTACTTGCTGCGAGAGAGGTGGCGCGAGGCCAGGAAGTAATGGACAGCCGACCATCCGAGCGCCACGCTGACCGCCAGCATCGCGTAACGAATGCCGTGAGCCGAAGCATCGTGACAGGCCGACGCGAAGGCTCCCTGACCTGCGGCAACTGCGCCATGCAGGCCGTGTGCGCCGCCAGCCGCGCAAACCAGCTTGAACTGGCCTTGCGTGAACAGGCGTGCCGCAAGGTGATCGCTCAGGAATCCTACAGTGGTCGGACCCAAACCCTGACCCACCAGATTCATGAGCAGGAACACACAGGCCGACGCGGTGGCGCGCATGCGCGGTTCGACGATGCCGTGCACGACGGCGAAGGTCGGGCCATTCCACATGCTCAGCATGATCGTGGCGCAGAAGATCAGTGCCACCGCGGCGGGCCATTGCCCGAGGGTGAGGGCGAATGCCACGAGCGGAAAGCCGATCGCCGTGCCGAGCGCGGGCACCCAGGCATACCAGCGCCGATTCTTCACGCCCAGCGAATCGGCGAGCAGGCCGCCCAGCGGGTTGCCGAGCAAACCGCCCACACCGATCATGAGGCCGAAGATCAGCCCGGCCTGCGCGAAGCTCAGGCCGTACACGCGGTTCAGATAGACGGGGATGAACAGGTTGACGCCGTACTGCGCGAACCCGCCGATCACGGTGCCGAGCAGCATGTGCACGAAGGCGCGGCTCTTGAACAGAACGGCGAGCACATCGCGCAGCGGCGGCACGGGGGCCGCAGCGTGCGCACCGCCCTCCTCCGCCCCGCCGCGCTTCGGTTCGCGCAGCGTGACCCAGGCAAGCAGACCGAAGATGAGTCCCGGGAGGCCGACCACGAAGAACACCGGGCGCCAGCCCATGTGCTGCACCATCAAGCCGCCGCCTAGCGCGCCGGCAAGCACGCCGATGGGCGGCCCGAACGCATAGATGGAGAGCGCGCTCGCGCGGCGGCGCGGGCCAAACTGGTCGGAAATCAGCGAGTGCGCGGTGGGTGTGCTGCCGGCCTCGCCAATGCCCACCCCAAGTCGGTAGAGCAGCAATTGCCAGTACGCACCGGCAGTGCCGCACAGCGCCGTCATGACCGACCAGGCACCAATAGAAAGCGCGATCAGCACGACACGGTTGAAACGCTCGGCGAGACGCGCGATCGGCAGGCCCAACAGCGAATAGAAGATCGAGAACGCGAGCCCGTTCAGCAGCCCGAGTTGCAGGTCGCTCAGGTTCATCTCGATCTTCATCGACTGGCCGACGACCGCGATGATGATCCGGTCGACAAAACTCGACGCATAGATCAGAACGAGGAGTAGCAGAAACCAGCTGCGGTACCAGCCGGTTTCGGACCTCGCTCCGATGTTCGGGGCCGTCAGTTCCTTCATTTGGTGTCTCCGAGGTGAACCTTACGTCATGTTTGGCTCGCCGTTTGTATGCCACAAAGCGTCTGTGGGATTTTTTGAGGATTCTGTAGCATAATTTTTAGGTGCGCAAGGCTAACTCGCGTCAAAGGCATCCTCGTTTTCACTAGGACGAATCGTCTAATCAATGCAGTCCCCGGCGACCGGATAAGTCCTGGCAAGCCGCAAATGCGCGCTGACCAAGGCGCAGACGGGCGCGAGCCGGCAAACGGCTAACGGATGGAGAGGGTGAGACGCGACAATCAGCGATTTGTTGCGCACGCAACGAACATGATCGAACAGCTTGTCACCAATCCGGCGCCATTTACTGTTTGATGTTTGGCGCCAAAGGTGCTACGAGTGGTGTGGCGAACGCGGTGCCCGCCCTCGAACGCATCGTTGCGGTCGATGTGCGCGAGGGGGCGTGAAGTCAGCCGGTCAGAGAAGCCGCGATGGCCTTCCTGAACGGCATCAGTTTCGAAGCCGCGCGCAGCATGAACTCGCGCGCCAGTTTCGCGGGCGCGGTGTTGTTCGTATAGACGTCAGTGATGAACCGGGTCGCGAGATAGAGCGGCTTCGTCGCGCGGCGGTGCTGGGTTTCATAGCGCTGCAAAACCGAGGGAGCCCAGATATCGAAGCCGCTTTTGTGCGCCTCGATGATTCGGTTACCTAATGTTTCCACGCCGAGCAGACCGAAATTGAATCCATGCGCGGTCACCGGATGCATGCCCACCGCGGCGTCGCCCACGGCCGCGAAGCGTCTGCCGACGAAGCGCTCCGGATAAACGGCCACGAGCGGATACACATGCCGCGTGCTCGCCAGCCTCATCGCGCCCAACCTGTGCATGAAGCGATCTTCGATATGCCGCGCGAACGCGACGGGCGCAAGCGCGGCGGTCTCGTTGACCTGTCCCATGGGTAGCGTGAGCACGACCGACGACTGATGCGCGTTCGTCGAGCGCTCCGCGTTCATGGGCAGCAACGCGAGCGTCTGATCGTAGCCGAACCATTCCCACGCGGCGTGCTCGTGAGGCGCTTCGTGCGTCATGCGGCAAACCAGCATAGCCTTGCCGAAATCGTGCATGTTGGCAGCAATGCCCATCATCTTGCGCGTAGGCGAGAAGCGGCTGTCCGCCGCGACGATCAACTTCGCCGAGAGCGTTTCACCGCTCTCCAGTGTCACGTTCGCCAGAGCGTCATCGGCTTTCACAGCGCTGACCTTTTGCGCCGCGAGCAGCGTCACGTCGCCATGCTCCGCCGCGCTTTGCCGCAGCGCCTCGTAGGCGGCCCGGCGAATCAGGTGATTGGAGACCAGCCAGCCCAGTTCCGTGTGGCCGCTCAGGTCGTGCCCGATCTCGAGCGCCCCCGGCGAGGGACCATTGAATACCCTCGCGCTGCGAAGCGGCGCACGCGCGTGCGGGTCGATGAGATCCCAAAGCCCGAACCTGCGCATCGCGCGCACCGACTTCTGGGTCAGCGCGATCTCGCGTCCGTCGAACTGCGGTTCGCTGATGTCGGCGAGGCACTGCTGCTCGACGATGACGATCTTGAGGCCAACACCACTGAGCGAGCGCGCGAGACACAGCCCCACCGGTCCGGCGCCCACGATTACGATATCTGCTTGCATGAACCGAACGATTGGAATGTGATTCAGACGGGTTGATCGGTTAGATCGGCCTGATCGGCCGTTGCGATGCCGCGTTCGCGCAGGGCTTCGACCATGAGCGCGTCCATCGACTTCACGTGCCAGGCGAACCATTCGCGTAGTTCGCTCACCAGTTGCCGCCCGCTGTCGAAGCGTCCCTCGTCGGCGACTTGCCTGCGCACCTCGCGGGCCACGTTCAGGACGTGCCGATGCTGGCTCCCATGGCAATGGCGCGGACCAAAGTTCATCTCCTCCATCCATGCCTCTTCCTGCGCGAAATGCTGCTTCGTATGCGCCGCCCACGCGTCGAACGCGCCGAGCCAGGTTTCGTCGCTCGCGCACGCGAGCGCGTCGACCAGCGCGACGAATTCGGCATGCATCGTATCGGTCATGGGTTCGCCCAGTTGCAGATCGGGCGCAAGTGTCGGCGAGGTGCGCGGCGCGGGTGAATTCATCAAGGGGGTGACTGCGCTCAGAAACGGTCTGAAAGCCCACTCGGGCAATTTTTCAAGATACCGGGGCGCATGAGATTGCGCGCTGATTTTTAGCAAACGTCGCACGATCGGTCGGTGAGGCCGATGGACGCGGCCCGCCCACATGCAGGCAAAGCGATCAGACGAAAAGAAACATCGATTCCGGCGCAGCGCGGGGAGCGCGGGCCGCAAACGTGGAAGGATGCGAGGAAAGGTGCCGCAGACGTAAAAACACGAAGCCGCGCGGCGCGCGGCTCAAACCAGTTCGGCGAGATTGACGAGGGCGCGGTCGCCGTCGGACTGCGCTTCGTCTTCGGCGCGGAAAGTCTTCTCGCTGTACGCGATGACCTTGAACCCGCCGCCTGCCGAACGCTCTATGGTGATACCCCAGTGCCAGCCGCCTTCCTGTTCAAATACGTGCAGCTTCGGACTCGATGGTTGGCTCGGCGATTGAAAAATATTCATTTGAAGCCTCCCGTGGTGGGAATATCGTCTCCGACGATTGCCTGGATAAGAATCAGTCTAAAAACCTCCTTGCTGCGACGCAATACGGAATTACGTGGACGTGAGAACCCTGAGGCGTTGCGCATTATTCGAGAAGTACCCCGGTTACTATTCGACGCCTGGCAAGCGCAAATGCCGCCAGCCACGCTCCCATTCCTGAGTGCGAAACAGCGAGAGCCCGATGACTACCGTAACGAATGCCACGACGCATGCCGCGTCCCCCTATCGGCTCGATCTTTCGCGGCATGCTCGCCGCGCACTGCTGGAAGGACCCACGCCGATCCAGCCCTTGCCGCGGCTAAGCCAGGAACTGGGGGGCGTCAATGTCTATGTCAAGCGCGACGATCTGACTGGCCTCGGCGGCGGCGGCAACAAGCTGCGCAAGCTGGAGTTCCTGATGGGCGAAGCGCTGGCTGCGGGCGCGGACACCATCATCACTGTGGGCGCGCGCCAGTCGAACCATGCGCGCTTGACGGCGGCTGCGGCGGCGCAAGCGGGCCTGCAGTGCGAACTCGTGCTCACGCGGGCCGTGCCGCGCGCGGATTTCGAGTATCTGGAGAACGGCAACATCCTGCTCGACGACCTGCTCGGCGCACGCGTGCACGACCTGCCCGGCACGGCCAACGCACTGGAGTTCGCCCAGGCCCGCGCCGACGAGCTGCGCGCCCAGGGCCGCAAGGTCTACGTGTGCCCGCTGGGCGGATCGAGCCCGGTCGGATGTCTGGGGTACGCGGCGTGCGCCGCGGAAATCATGACGCAGGCCCATGCACAGGGTTTGAGCTTCGCACGCGTCGTCGTGCCGAACGGCAGCGGCGGCATGCACGCAGGGCTCGCCGCCGGCTTCGCGGCCTTGGGCATCGACCCGAGCCTCGTGCTTGCGTACACCGTGCTGGCGAAGGCCGGGCAGGCCCACGCCGCAACGTTCGAAAAGGCCGGCAAGACGCTCGAGCTGATCGATCAGGCGCGGCGCATCGAGGGCCGCTCGATCGTGATCGACGAAGCCCAGCTCGGCGAAGGCTACGGCATTCCAACCGACGCGATGCGCGAGGCCGTGCGTCTCGTCGCTTCGAAAGAAGGCCTGCTGATCGACCCCGTGTACGGCGGCAAGGCGTTCGCGGGTCTCGTGCACGCCGCGCGATCGGGGCGCCTTGCACGCGGCAAGAACGTCCTCTTCGTCATGACTGGCGGCTTGCCGGGCCTGTTTGCTTATCGCAGTGCATTCTGATGCGTCGCGCGCCGCATTCTAGAATCGTCGAACTGAACGACGAGGGAGTCCACGATGACCGATGACGAACGTGCCATTCGAGAGCTGGTGCAAACCTGGATGGAGGCCAGCCGCGCCGGCGATACGGCCAAAGTCCTGAGCCTGATGACCGACGACGTGGTGTTCACGGTGCCCGGCCAGGAGCCGTTCGGCAAGGCCGAGTTCGCGGCGGCCTCGCAAGCGCAGCAAGACATGCGCATAGAGGGCACGGCTGAGATCGTGGAACTGCAGGTGCTGGGCGATTGGGCCTTTCTGCGCAATCGCATCGATATCGCCATTACGCCGCCGGGCGCGCCCCAGCCCATACGCCGTGCAGGCTACACGCTCACGCTGGTGCGCAAGGACGCGAGCGGACGCTGGCTGCTCGCGCGTGACGCCAATCTCGTGGCGCCTAAGGCGTAAATTCCCCGCCGCGAACGCGGTCGGCGCCGCTACAAACCACGATCCTGCCGCCGCGCTCCAGGCCGCCGGCGGCGCGGGCGCACCCGCTTGCTTTCACCACTGAAAGAGAACAGCCCCGCGCGACGGGCCTCGCAGCGTTACGTCCCTTTTTCGAATCAGAAAAGCTTATCGATTCCTTCAGTTTATTGAGTTTCCCTTAATCGTTCGGTTGCGGCAAAGTGACGCTCATACGCTCGGAGCCACTCCTTGAACCAACGCATCGATCCCTCCCTACTTGCTGTGCCCGACCTGTCGTACGCGACGTTGCACTCGGGCATTGCCCTGCCGTTCCTGGAGCGCGGCGATGGCGAGCCGCTGCTGTTCGTCCACGGATCGCTCTGCGATTACCGCTACTGGATGCCGCAGCTCAACGGCCTGTCGGAGCATTTTCGCTGCATCGCGCCGAGCCTGAGCCATTACTGGCCCGCGGCCGACGCCTGTATCCAGGGCGATTTCGGCTGGGAGAGCCACGTCACCGAGTTGGCCGATTTCATCGCCGCGCTGGGTCTCGAATCGGTGCACCTCGTGGGACATTCGCGTGGCGGCTGTGTGGCGTGGCATCTGGCGCGCCGCTATCCGCGCCTCGTGCGCACGCTGGTGCTGGCCGACCCGGGCGGCCCGCTCTCGCGCGTGGACGACGACGAAGCCGCGCTGCCCCCTGCCACCAACGCACTGCGCACGCGCGCGGCCGACCTCATCCATGCCGGCGAAGTCGAAGCGGGGCTCGAGTTGTTCGTCGACTCCGTGAGCGTGCCGGGCGCGTGGAAGAAAGGCTCGGCGGCGTTTCGCCAGATGGCCATCGCCAACGCCACGACACTGCCCAAGCAGTTGCAGGACCCGCTGCCGCCGTATGCGCCGCGCGCCGCGGGCGAGATCAAGTGCCGCACACTGCTAATCGACGGCCAGCGCAGCCCGCTCATGTTCCGCAACAACGTCGAAGCGCTGGACGAGTGGATCGAGTTCGCGCGCCGCGTCACGATCAAGGGCGCCACGCACGGCATGAACGGCACGCACCCCGACCTCTTCAACACCCACGTCCATACCTTCATCACGCAAGGCTGAGACTTCAGTCACGGCCCGGTTGATATGTCGCCTGTGGTCGAGGCGACTCAACCGTTGGCCGCAATTCCAGCCGCACCGGCATGCGATTCGGCACCATCGCGAACGCCGTGTTTTCCTCGATCATCGAAGGTTCCTACGCCCACTGTTCGAGCACACGATGCAGTTTGGGCGCATTCAGCTGATGCAGATTGCCGATGAGCGGCAAGCCGCGCGGGCATGGCAGGTCGCGCACCTGGCGCAGGCGCCGGGCGGAGGATGCGGCGGCGTCCATGGCGCGACGGAGGCGAAGGCGCTCAGTCGAGCGACATGCCCAGCTCGGCGGCCATGCGAGCGACGAGCGTTTGCAGGCGCGCGACTTCATCGGCGAGACGCTGCTGTTCGGCGCGTACTGCTTCGAAGTCCGCGAGCGAGACGCTCTCGCCGGCCTCCTCGCGCGCCCCGGGAGCGATGGTCCCCGCGGCGACGAAATTTGCCGTGTTGACCTCGCCGCACATCAGATGCATCCAGCGGCTTTCGCGCTCGCCCGGCGCGCGCGGCAGCTTCACGACGAGCGGCGGCTCGCGTTCGGCCAATTCTTCGAGGAAGCCTTCGACCGAAGAGACGTCGGCGAACCCGTGCAGGCGCGACGAGTTCAGGCGCAATTCCGCGGCCGTCTGTGCGCCGCGCAGCAGCAGCACCGTCAGGAGCGCAACGGCCTGGCTCGGCACGCCGAGCACGCGGTTCAGGTTGTGCTCGAAGCGCGGCACGCGGCTGCTGCTGCCTTCGAACACCAGGCTCAACAGCTTGAGGTCTTCGATGGCGGCCAGCACTTCGGCTTCGCTCACGTTCATGACCGGCGTGCGCGCGGTCTTCTGGTTGCAGCCGAGCGTGAGTGCGTTGAGCGAGAGCGGATAGGTGTCGGGCACCGTGTGCTGCTTTTCGACCAGCACGCCGACGATACGGGCCTCGATCGGCGAGAGCGCGCGCAGTGCGCGCGGCGAGGAAGCATCGGCAGGAGAATTCATGGGCAGATCAGTCCGCTGTGTTTCTGTTGGAATCAGGCGTTCGATCATACGCGCGCCGGGCTTCCTGCAGAAGTCACGCATCGCTCAGTCCACGCTCAGCCCGCGATCAGCTTCAGCCCCGCCGGCAGCGCCTCGCCGAACACCCGGCCTGTGTCGGCCGTATCGAGCGCGACGACTTCGCGCACCATCGTGACCCACGTGGGCGGCGCGTTCGCCGACTCCATCCGACGCACCACGGTCTCGCGCAGCCCGGGGGGCAGGTCGCGCGAACGGTCGCCCGTCATGCGCGCGATTTGCGCGGCGGCGAACATCGCCGGTTCGATCTTCTTCCAGTCGAGCGCGAGAATCGCATCGAGCCAAAGCGCTGCGGTGTGCGGCGGCACCACGCCGTGCGCGCTGCCGTAGAACGGCTGGCGCGCGCCGATGCGGCCCACGGCCCACCACGTCTGATGATTCTCGGTAGGCTTCTGGAGCCGCTGCAACAGCCGCTCGCCGATCTCGATCTTGCGCTCGGCCGCAATCTGCTCGAGCGACGCATAGAGCCGGATCATGTCCGGCACGCCCAGCTTCGCGGCGTCGAAGGGCAGCTTGTGGCGCTTCGCGCCGGCCGCCTCTTCGAGGTACGTCATCGCCGCCAGCACCTCGTCCTGCTGCGCCTCGTTCAGGCCGCCCGCCGCGCGCCGCCAGAGCGTCCACCACTCCGACCACACCTGGCCTTCGCCTACGAACTGGATGCCGTCGTCGAAGAGCGACCAGAGCTGCTCGACGCGCCATTCGTCCAGCGGATAGCCGAAGCCCGGACGCAGACAGAAGCCGGCGAGATTGAGCCACAGGCGTTCGTGATCGGCGGAGCGCCGCCGCTTGCCCGCGCGTTCCCAGAGCGCGCCGAACAGCTCGCGCAGCAGCGGTCCGTCCCAGTTCTGGCGCGGCCCGAGCCGCTCCTCGAGATGCGCGCGCAAGCGCTTCACTTCCTTCGGGTCGACCTTGGCGGAACGCGCGCCGAACACGCGCTCGATCGCCTCGATCGCTTCGTCGAGGCCCGCATGGCGCGACTCGCCGCTTGCCGCGCCTGCACCGCCCTCGTGCTCCGCGCGGCGCAGCGCAAATTCGAGCAGCCAGCGCTGCGAGGCGTCATCGGTGGCGATGCAGTGCATCTCCAGGGTGCCGATTTCGGTGAGCGCGGTCGTGAGCTTGACGGGGCGCTCGCGTGCCGTCTTTGCATTGCCGCCCGCGGGCACCACGGTTGCGAGCGGCGGCAGGCGCACGAAGTCGGCCGCCGCGAGGTCGGCCAGCTCGCCGGGTTGCCACGCGGTGTCGGCCACCGTCGATGCAAGGTGGAACTGCACCGGCTGGCCCAGTTGCAATGCGAACGTGCGGTCGTCCAGATGCAGCTCGTGGCCTTCCTCCGTGCCGCGTGGCAGGACGCACACGCCACGCGGAGCGGCATCGGCTCCCGCGCCTTCGTCGAGCACGAGAAAGTAGCTGCGCGGCGAGCCGCCGCCGATACGCGGCGCGTTGCCTGCCCTCGCAAGCGCATAGGCGACCGCGCCGCGCGCAACGGCCACGTCGGGCTGATCGTTCTGCAGCACGTTGAGCGGCTCGCCGCGCCACGTGCGGAGCGTATCGGCCAGACGCTGCGCGAGCGAGCGAGCGCGGAACACGCCGCCGTTGAGCAGCAGCGCGTCGGGCATGGGCAGCGCGGCTTCCGGTTCACCGGCAGCGCCAGACAAACCCAGCGCCTCGCGCGACTGCGCCGCGAAGCGCTGCAAGAACGCAGCGATATGACGCGTGATGCCGGGATCGGCGGCATAGGGCAAGCCGAACTCGACGATCGCCGCGCGCGAGCGGCGCGGCAGGTCGCCGGCCGTGCCCATGGGGAAGAAGCCGTCCACCACGATCTGCGCGACTTCCTCGCGGCCAAGCTGCGTGGTGCGCGCGCCGCCCACGAGACGCGCGCCGGCACCGAGCAGCGTGATCGGCACGGACTCGGGCGCGCTCGTGTCGAGCAACTGCTCCTTCGCGACGCGGCAGCGTTCCACGAGCTGCGAAAGGCTCGCCGCGCTCAACCGCGTTTGCGCGTTCGCGAGCCGGCTTTCGGCCAGATGCGCGAGCGCGAGATCCATGTTGTCGCCGCCGAGCATCAGATGATTGCCCACGCCAATGCGCGTGAGCTGCGGCTCGCCGCCCTCGAACTGCACCTTGATGAGCGTGAGGTCGGTCGTGCCGCCGCCCACGTCGCACACGAGCACGAGGCGCGACGCGCCCAGCTCCGCATCGAGCGTCGCGCGATGGTGATACAGCCAGTCGTAGAACGCGGCCTGCGGTTCTTCGAGCAGACGCAGCGCGGGCAATTGCGCCATGCGCGCCGCTTCGAGCGTGAGCGCGCGCGCGCCGTCGTCGAACGAGGCGGGCACGGTGAGCACCACGTCCTGATCTTCGAGCGGCGCATGCGGGAAACGATGGTTCCACGCGGCGCGCACGTGCGCGAGATAGCTCGCGCTCGCGGTCACCGGCGAAACCTTGGCGACGTCGTCGGGCGCGCCCCACGGCAGGATCGGCGCGAGGCGGTCCACCGCGGCGTGCGAGAGCCAGCTTTTCGCGCTCGCTACGAGCCGGCCGGGCACCTGCGCGCCGAGTGTGCGCGCGAGGCGGCCGATGACGGCGTCGTCGCCGGGCGTCGGTGCGCGCCACGGCAAACGCAGATCGCCTGCCGCAAGCTCGCCTGCCGCCGGGTGATAGCGCGCGGAAGGCAGCATCTTTTCCGCGCCCACTTCCCCGAGGCCGGTGAGCTGCTCGACGTCGAACACGCGGATGGCGTCGCCGCCCGCCTCCACGTACGCCACGACCGTATTGCTCGTCCCCAGGTCGATGCCGACGACGTATTGCTTCATCGTGCTCAGTCGCCCGCTCCGCCACGCACGTCGAACTCGACCTTCCAGCGCTCGTTCGTGCCGCTCGGCATGGCTTCGAGCTCCAGCGTGCCCGCCTCCGTCACGCGCGCGTGCAGCTTCACGGGCACGACTTCGCCGGGCGTGCGGCCTTCGGTCGGCAGCGTGGCCTGGATTTCCTCCAGCTCCTGCAATTCTTCGGGCGACCAGTAGTCGAGCATCGTACCGACCTGATCCAGGCGCCGCACCGAAGAGCCGAAGAAACGGAAGTGCACCGGCTCGCCCACGACGAGGCCGAACTCCTGCGGCGGCAGCGCCGCCTCGGTGCCCTCTTCCATGCCGAACGGCGCGACGCAGAGCGCCGACACCGGCGGCTCGAGCCCCGGCACCGCCGGCATGGCAGATTCGACGGCGACGTAATACGCGCGCGCCGTGCCGCCGCGAATGCGCACGCCCTTGCCGCGCTTCACGTAGCCGTAATAGGCCGCGCCGCGCGCCACCGCGAGGTCGAGATCGGCACCGCCGAGCAGACGCGCGGGGGCAGCACCCTCGGCCGCGAGCCAGCCGTTGAGGATATCGAGCACGCGTTGCGAGAGCAGCGCCGACTTGAACACGCCGCCGTTGAACAGGACCGCCGTGGGGTGCAGGAAGGTCGCGCCTGTGGGCGGCGCGCCAAAGCCTTCGAGTTCAGCGAGCGCCTGCACCTGGCGGCCGAGGAAGGCCGCGAGATGGCGCGTGACGCCCGCGTCCTGCGCATACGGCAGGCCAAGCTGCGTGAGACCCACGCGCGTGCGCACGGCGGGACGCGCGGCGGCGTCCACCTGCGGGAAGAAGCCTTCGAGAATGATCTGCGTGAGTTCGGCGCGCGTGAGTTCCGTGCGGATCGAACCGCCGATCAGCTTCGAACCGCGGCTCGGCACGACGATTGGCACCGTATCGACAGAGGCGTCGCTCAGCAGCGTTTCCTTGGCCGAGCGGCACGCATAGGTCAGCGCGCGCAGCTGCCACGGATCGGCCTGCGTGCCCTGGGACGCGAGCTTGCGCGCGACGACGTGCGCGAGTGCGAGGTCCATGTTGTCGCCGCCGAGCAGAATGTGCTCGCCCACGGCCACGCGGTGCAGTTCGAGATTGCCTTCGCGCTCGACCACGGCGATCAGCGAAAGGTCGGTCGTGCCGCCGCCCACGTCCACGACGAGGATGATGTCGCCGACCTTCACTTCCTTGCGCCACGCGCCGCCGCTTTTCTGGATCCAGCTATAGAGCGCCGCCTGGGGCTCTTCCAGCAGCGTCATGTTGGCGTAGCCCGCCGCTTGCGCCGCCTCGGCCGTCAGCTCGCGCGCGGCAGGGTCGAACGAGGCGGGAATCGTGACAGTGATCTCCTGCTCGCCGAACGGCGCCTCCGGATGTGCGTGATCCCAGGCCTCGCGCAGGTGCGTGAGATAGCGCACCGAGCTTTCGAGCGGCGACACGCGCGTGACTTCGGGCGGCGCGTCGTTGGGCAGAATGGCCGCGCGGCGATCCACGCCGGGGTGGCACAACCAGCTCTTCGCGCTCGAGACGAGGCGGATCGGCGTGCCCGCGCCACGGCTGCGCGCGAGCTCGCCAACGGCGTACTCGCGCGTAGTGGTCCACGGCAGCGTGAGGTCGCCCGGCGTCAGCTCGCCCGCATGCGGCAAGTAGAGAAACGAAGGCAGCAGATCGGGCGATTCCAGCGTGCCCGGCGCCGTCAGCTGGGTCACGTTCAGCACGCCCTGCTGGGTCTTTTCGCCATCGCTGGCGCTGAGGTCGACGTAGGACAGCGCGCAATGCGTTGTGCCCAGGTCGACGCCAATCGAATAACGCGGATCGCTCACAGCTCCACCTCCGCCGGCGCGATGATGCGCGCGTCATGCGTCTTGACGAGTTGCGGCAGCTTGACCTCCTCGACGCGCCAGCCGCGATGCGTGAGGCTGCCGCTGAACGGCGCCTCCCCCACCACGTTACCGGTGAGCCGCACGGCGGCGGCGTCGAAGCCGGCCGGCAGCGTCACGCGCGAGCCTTCGGACTCGCTGCGCACCGGGCGGATCGAAAAGTGGTCGCGCAGCGTGGCGCGGCAGCCTTCGTGGACGATGCGGGCGGCGGCGCCGATATCCGCATCGGCATAACCGGCAATGTCTTCCTCGACGAAATCGACGAAGCGCGCGTTGCGCTGGAGCAGGCCGAGCAACTGGAGCGCGGCGTCGGGCGTAGCTTCCTTGATGACGGTGGGTGCAGGTGCGGGCGCGGGGGCCGGCTTCGCGACCGGAGCCGCGGCAGGCGCAGGCGCAGCGGCGGCGGCCGCGAACCCGCCTTCGCGCAGACGGCGCACGTTGGCGGCGAGCTCGCCGTCGCCAAGGATCGCGAAGAACGATCCCAGCGCGACCGAAAGGCGGCCGAAGAAAGACAGATTCGATTCGGGCATGTAGACGACTCCAATATCGCTTGAGGGCTCGCAGACAAGGCGAGCCGACCTGCCGGGCTCGCAACGAGGCCCGATCGATGCCTGGAAGGAGGCGGCCGGCAGGGGAAACTCGAGCCCGGCTCGGGCTCAAAACCCGTATTTTGCCTTGTCGCGGGCGTAAGCCGGTCAAAATGCGGATTTGGCGAGGGAATGGCGGGCCCGGCGGCGGGCGCCGGGCGGGCGGCGCGGCTCAACCTGGGCGGTCAGCGGTTCAGCGCTGCGGCCCTAAAAAAGCGAGACAAGGCGGATGAAATGGTGCGCGAACTGGACGACAAGCGGCGGGGCAAGCGCTCAGGCCTACCCCGTTGCCGTGATTCGCACTCGAGCCCCGGCGCTTTCAGGGGAAGATGGGCGTCGTCGCTTCCGCGCCTTCCACATCGGCGCGCGGAACGTGCTGGGCGATGTTCGCCTCGATCTCCGCTTCGCGCGAGCCGGGCACATCGGCCATGACCAGCAGTTGGCCGTCCTCGATCGGCCTATTAAAACGCGCGAGCCGGGTATTCGGTTCGTCCACGCCGATCATGCCGGCCACCCACGCGCCGAATATCATTCCCGCGAGGGTCAGCGCGACGACGACCCCGCCCGTGATATCGAAATTCGCGGGCGGAAACATCAGCGCGACGAGACCGACGACGGCGCCGGTCGCCGCGCCGAACATCACGCCGCGCTCCAGCGCATGCACGACGTCGCTGCGCTGCAGCAGCGAGGCCTCGGGCAAGCGCTCGAGCCCCACACTATGATTGGCGAGCACATGGATATGACGCCACGTGATGCGCGCGCGCAGCAGATCGTCGACGATCGCCTGCGCCGTGGTGGTGTCGGGAGCGAGGAAATAGAGGCGTCTCATGATGGCCCTCCTTCGGTCATGCGGCGAGCCGCTTGCAACCGGCTCGCTGCCACATGACCACGATGCGATTCCGATCATCCTACGCCTGAGTTTCCGTCAGCGCGACAGCCTGCCACGCGTTTGCGCCACAACCCAGGCGCGTCGAGCCGCCTAGATCTCGACGCGTGCACCGACCTCGATCACACGATTGGCTGGAAGCTTGAAGAACGCGGCGATATTCCCGACGTTGTGCAGCATCACCGCGAAAAGGCGCTCACGCCAGAGCGACATGCCATGGCCGCGCTTCGGCACCACCACGGCGCGGCTGAGGAACCACGACGTCTCGTCGAGATCGAACGTCAAATCCGCGGACTTGTAGGCGGCGAGCGTGCATGGCAAGTCCACCTCGTCCTTGAATCCGTAATTGATGACGACGCAGTAGCAGCCCGGACATAGCAGTTCGACCATCACGCGCTCGCTCTCGGCCACCCATGGCACGTCCTTCGTTTTCACGCTCAGGAATACTACGCGTTCGTGCAACACCCGGTTGTGCCGCAAGTTGTTGACGAGCGCGTGCGGTACCGCGTCGGCGTTCGGCGTGAGGAAGATCGCCGTGCCGCCCACGCGCACCGGCGAGTTCTCGAGCAGCGTCGCGAGATAAGGCTTGAGGGGCTTCTTGCCGGCGCGCACGCGCGCCTCGGCCGCCATCATTTCCCAGCCCTTGCCCCAGGTCGCCATGACCGTGAACATCAGTGCGCCGATCACGAGCGGGAACCAGCCGCCGTCCACGATCTTGAGCAGGTTGGCCGAGAAGAACATGGCGTCGATCACGAAGAAGAACGCCGTGGCGAACACGCACAGCAGCCAGTTGTAGTGCCACGCGTAACGCACGACGAAGAACGTGAGGAATGTCGTGATAAGCATGGTGCCTGTCACGGCGATGCCGTAAGCGGAGCCGAGCGCCGTCGACGAACGGAAGCCCACCACCGCCGCGACCACGGCGACGAGCAGGATCCAGTTGATGCCGGGCACGTAGATCTGCCCGATTTCGCGCTCCGAGGTGTGCACGATATTCATGCGCGGCAGGAAGGAGAGTTGCATGGCCTGCATCGCCATGGAATAGGTGCCCGAAATCACGGCCTGCGAAGCGATGACGGTGGCGACAGTCGCAAGCACGATCATCGGCACGATCGACCATTGCGGGAAAAGCCGGTAGAACGGGTTTTGCACGGCGCCTGGGTTGGCCAGCAGCAGCGCGCCCTGCCCGAGGTAATTGAGCGCGAGCGCGGGAAACACCAGGCCGAACCACGTGAGGCGAATAGGCTGCTTGCCGAAGTGGCCCATGTCGGCATAGAGCGCTTCGGCGCCCGTGAGCGAGAGCACGACCGCGCCTAGCGCGACAAAGGCGAGCCAGCGGTGATGCAGGCAAAACGCGATGCCTTCGCGCGGATCGAGCGCGAACAGCACGGCCGGCGCGGAGGCGATGTTGGCCACACCCGCCGCAGCGATCACGATGAACCACAGCACCATCACCGGACCGAACACGGCGCCGATGCCACCCGTGCCGTGCTTTTGCGTGACGAACAGCACGATGATCGCCGTAAGCGTCACCGGAATCACGTAGGTCTTGAGCCCGGGCTCGGCCACTTCGAGGCCTTCTACGGCGCTCAGCACCGAGATGGCCGGCGTGATCACGCTGTCACCGAAGAAGAGCGCCGCGCCCATCACGCCGATCACGAGCAGCGTGGCACGCAGATGCGGCCGTGACGCCACCGAGGAAGCCGCGAGTGCGAGCAGCGCCATGATGCCGCCCTCGCCGTGATTGTTCGCGCGCAGGATGAGCGCGACGTACTTGAGCGAAACGACGATCATGAGCGACCAGAAAATCAGCGAGACGATACCTACGATGTTGAAAGCATTGACGGCAAGGCCGTTGCCGGGATCGAACACGGTGGCGAGCGTGTAGAGCGGGCTCGTGCCGATGTCGCCGTAGACCACGCCGAGCGCGGCCAGCGCGAGCGCGGGAAGCGCCGGACGATGCGGGCCGGAGTCGCCAAGGTGCCCGTGCGCCGCGGATGCGGATTGTCCCATGTCTCCCTCCTGATGCTGCCGCATGCGGGCCCGGGGGCCGCGCGGCCTTGTCGCTTCGTGTTGGCGAGGCTGCCTCGTCGGGCGCGTTAGTCGAAGTATAGGAACTTGGCGCGAAAATGCGCTTTGCGTGGCGCACAAGGGCAACAGCGCCCTGCGAGGCGCCGCGTCTTCGCAAAACTGTCATAGTCGAGCGTATTTTCCTGAACATTCGCCCGATCAATCGTGCCGCCTGTTACGCGTATAAAGAAAAGGAGTTGCGCAATGCGAACCCGCCTCACGTTCCTCTGCGCCGCGCTGGCGCTCGCTGCCTGTGCATCGCAGCCACGTCCAGGGCAACAGAACACCGGAACGCTTTCTGCGCAACCCGCGGCCTTCGCACAAGCGGGCGCCACGGCACACGGACGTCCGGTGAAAGTCATGATTGTGACGATGTTCGCACCCGAAGCGAAGACATGGCTCGAGCGCCTCGGTCCCTGGGAGTCCGTGACAATCGCGGGCCTCTCGCCCGACTATCCCGCTGTGCAATGCAATGCCGACGATGTCTGCGTGATGACGACCGGCATGGGCCATGCGAATGCCGCCGCTTCGATGATGGCCCTCGCCTTCGCGCCGCAGTTCGACCTGCGCAAGACCTACTTTCTCGTCGCGGGCATTGCGGGTGTGAACCCCGGGCACGGCACGATCGGCTCGGCGGCCTGGTCGGACTGGCTCGTCGATTTCGGCCTGCAGTGGGAGATCGACGGCGACGGCCGCCCGCGCGGCTGGCGCACCGGCTATCTCGGCATCAATACGAAAGGCCCTGACGACAAGCCCGCGCTCGATTACCGCACCGAAGTGTTCCACTTGAATCCGAGGCTCACCTCGGCCGCCTGGGCGATGTCGCGCAACGTGACGCTCGCCGATAGCGCGCAGGCCCAGGCCGCGCGCGCGAAATATGCTTACGCTCCCGCGAACCGGCCGCCTACGGTGATCCGCTGCGATTCGGTCGCCGACGATACCTGGTGGTCGGGCAAGGCGCTCGGCGCGAGGGCGAGCGAATTCACGCGCCAGTTGACGGGCGGCCAAGGCGTTTACTGCATGACGCAGCAGGAGGACAACGCCACGTTCGAAGCACTGAGCCGCGCGGCGCGTGCGCAACGCGTGGACCTCGATCGCGTGGCCGTGCTGCGCGCGGGCTCGGACTTCGATCGTCCGTATGCAGGAGAATCGAACGCGGCGAATCTGCTTAACTATGCGAGCCAGGGCGGCTTCGCCATCGCGTTGGAAAATCTCTATCGCGCGGGACATCCTCTCGTTCAGACCATCGTCGCGCACTGGAGCGCATGGCAGGATGGCATTCCTGCAAATACGTCCGCAGCGCCGCCGCGCTAGCCACAACCACGCGCTGCCCCGCTTTGCCTCGTTACGCCGAAGCATCCTTGTGAGGAATACAGACGATCAATGCGTGTCGCTATCCGGCATGCATCGCCAATTCGCAAAGCAATTACAGCGCACGATCGTTCATACGCATTGCGCATCGGAATGCGGGATTTCCGCTACTGAAATCCTCCTTTGACCGGATAGCTTTATCGCGGCATCTATGCCAGATTAGGTTTCACTCCTTTCGAGCGCAGCGCAGGGGTCGCAAAGCGATGCGCCATGATTCCACGGGGGACAGCATGCACGGTTACCTCCCTCACCTTCATGCCGCCACGCACATCATGTTTGCGAGCGTACACGCGTGTGTGCCTTCGCGAGCGCGCGCGTCATGAATGCCGCCAGCATCGTCGTGCTTGGCGCGGGGCCAGCGGGCGCAGCCGTTGCGCGTGCGCTCGCGGGGCTCGATTATCGCGTGGAGGTGGTAAGCGACTGGCGCCGCTTCGACGCGGCCGAAGCCTTGTCGGCACGTGCAATCGAAGCGCTGCGCCGTGCGGGCCTGCATCGCGCAGCCAGTTGCGGCGAAGGACCGTGCGTGCGCACCACGCTCTGGAACGGCGCGTTGCAAACGCTCGACGCAGAATTTCTCGTGGACCGGCGCGTATTCGATGCGGCCCTGCGCGAGGACCTGTGCAGCGCGGGCGTGGACGTGATCGAGGCGAATGTGCGCTCGCTGCATTCCTCATCGGCGGGTCACGATCTCATGATCGAAACCGCCGACGGACCGCTCACGCTACGCGCGGACTTTCTGGTCGAAGCGCGCGGGCGCCTCGCGCCGCTATTGCGCGACGCCACGCGCGGCCCGCAAACCGTGAGCCTGCTGAACGTATGGAAGGGCCGCGGGGGCGCATCAGCCACTGCGGTGGAAAGCCTGCCTGGCGGATGGGCATGGATGGCGCGCCTGGGCGACGGCCGCTGCTACTGGCAATTGACGCTGGACGTCACGAACCCCGAACTGCCGCAGCGCGATGAACTGCTCACGTTTTGCGAGCGCATGCGGCATTCGCCGCTTGCCAGCGACTTCTTCGCGGGCGACGCCGCGACCGACGCGCGCCTCTACGCGCGCAGCAGCACTGCCACGCTGTGCGGCCGTACTGGCGGGCACAACTGGCTGCGCGTGGGCGATGCAGCCATGGCCGTCGATCCGCTCGCGGGCAACGGCGTGTTCCAGTCGCTGACCTCCGCGTTGCAGGCGCCCGCGGTGATCCATACGCTACTCGCACGGCCCGAGCGTGCGCCGCTCGCGCTGCGCTTTCATCAGCAGCGCATCGAGCAGTTGTTCATGCGCTTCGCGCGCACCGGGCGCGATGTCTACGCGCTCGAACAGCGGTGGACTACGCAGCCATTCTGGCAAACGCGTGGGGCATGGCCTGACGACCGTCCCGCGCATGTGAGCGCGGATTTCAACGAGTTGAATGTGGGGCGTGCGCCCGTGATTGATGGCGGCATGATTGCCGAAGCGGATGTGGTCGCTAGTCCGGATCAGCCGCTGGGGATCTGGCATCTTTGCGATGCTGCGCTGGCGCCGGTGGTTGAGGCGTTGCGGCGGGAGCCCGCTGAGCAGGTGCTCAAGTCGCTCGATGCCGACCAGGCCAGGATGATTCGGCATTGGCTTGCCATGCAGGATTATCCTTAGCCTTTTGGTTTTTTCGCCTTTTTCTGTTTTGGCCTTTCCTTGTTTTCACGTCGGCATGCCGCGAAAACAAGAAAAGGCCAAAGCACTCAGAGCACAACAAAAAACTCCATCGCACTCCTGCGCAAGTCACACGCGCGCACGACCCGTTCGGGCTCGATACAGAACGCATCGAGGCGTGGCGCGACGCGTGAAGCCGCTGGGGCACGCCAGGGGCACGTAACGGACAATCAGGGACCGGGCATCGCACTATTAAGTTTCGGCGTAAAATGCGCGTTCGCCGCGATGTCCGGTGTAGAAGCCTCACGCCAGCGATGCACGTCGATCTACTTACCATCTACTTCCTCCTGATCGGGACCCTGCTAGCCAGTTCCCTGATGACGCTCTGGGAGCATCGTACGCATCCCGCGCGCAGCAAGGCATTGCGGGTCCTGGCCGGGGGCTACGCGACCCTCGCAGCCGGCTGCGCCGCGGTGCTCGTGCGCGCCAATTTGCCAGGGGTTTGGGGCGCCGCTCTGAGCAACCTCGTCATGATGGCCGGCTATCTGCTGGTCCTGCATGGCGTCGCGACGCTGAACGGGCGGCACTACCGGGCGGCCTCGTTCGCCCTGCTCGCGTTGATCGCACTGACATGGGCCACATGGGGCGCACGGCATCCGCAGGCCATGTGGTACTACGCGAGCGCGTTTCCTATTGCACTGGTGAGCGCCATGACCTCGCGCGAGCTGCTGCGCGGCGACGGCATGAAAGGGGGCCAATCGCGCCACGTCGCGACGTTCGTCACCGGAGTCCACGCACTCTTTTACCTGTTCAGGACGTTTGTCCTGCCGTTGCTGGGCAACCGCTATGGGGACGGCTTCGTCGCGCTCGTCAGCAAGATCACGATGTATGAAGGCGTGCTCTATTCGATCATTCTGCCCATGGCCCTGATCAAGCTGGTACGCGAAGAAACGCATGGGCAGTTGTTGCGCGAGTCTCAAACGGACTACCTGACCCGCCTTGGCAACCGCCGCTGCTTCTTCGAAGAAGGCGAGCGCGTGATGAACGAGATCGGGACGCGTCAGCCCGGGGCGCGTCAGCCGGTTTCGCTGCTTGCCTTCGATCTCGACCACTTCAAGACCATCAACGATCGCTACGGCCACAAGACCGGCGACGAAGTCCTCAAGACGTTCGCGGACATTGCCCGCAGCGCCGTAGGACCCGAGGCGATCCTCGCGCGCATAGGCGGTGAAGAGTTCGCCGCCCTGCTGCCAGGCCATGACCGCGTGCGCGCCAAAGCGGTGGGCGAAGCGATCGCCAGGCGTTTCGCTCAAACACCCATGAACAAGGTCGATGGCATCGCCATACGCGCCACGGTGAGCATCGGCCTGGCGCAACATGGTCAGGAAGCGTCCACGCTCTCCGAGCTGCTGGCCGCCGCCGACGCCGCGCTCTACAGCGCGAAGGCGCTGGGCGGCAACCGGCTCGAAATGCTGGCTCTGTAACGCCTCACGCGCCTTCCAGTCAGCTATTTGTAGGCTGCGCGCATTGTTTTTGCTAGCCCATTTAGGCCCGCCCTATCCGGTCGCGGGTGCAATCGCGTCAAGCGGTAAGGGGGCACAATGGCAACGATCGATACCCGGATCCGGGTGGCAATTTCCGCCGGACTGATTTACCTGCTCGCGGCTTGCGGCGGCGGTGGCGGAGGAGGCGGTGGCGGCTCGAACCCCGGCACGAGCACGCCGGCTGGCGGCGTCAAGCTGCAAGTCGTCTCGTTCGGCGACAGTCTTTCCGACGTCGGGACCTACGCGCCGCTTGCGAGCGCCGCAGGCGGCGGGCGGTTCACGACCAACCCCGGTCAGGTCTGGTCCCAGGACGTCGCGCAATATTATGGGGACACCCTGAACGCCGCATACACAGTCGGCCTCGATCACAAGCTGAGCGCGCAAGGCGGCTTCGGCTACGCAGAGGGCGGCTCGACGGTCGCCACGCCGGCCAACCAGTACGACTTCCTCTCGGACGTGATCGGCAACATCGAAATGCCGGTCAATCAGCAGGTGTCGAGCTATATCTCCGCTCACGGCACCTTCAACTCCGGTCAGCTCGTGCTGGTCTGGGCAGGCGCGAACGACGTGCTGCGCGCCGGCAACCCGCCGACAGCCAATACCGTCGTGCAGACTGCCGCCACGACGCTCGCACAAGTCGTCGGGCAGATCGTGCAGGCCGGCGCCACACATGTCGTGGTGATCAACGTGCCGAACGTCGGCCTCTCGCCCAAGGGCATCACCTCGACCGACGGCGGCGCGAACCTGACCCAGCTATCGCAGCTCTTCAACTCGACATTGAACAGCGCGTTGCAGACGGATGGCCTGCAAGGCAAGGTCATCGAAATCGATTCCTACACCTGGATCACGCAGCTCGTCGCGAACTTCCAGACGAACGGGTTTACCGTGTCCAACACGGCCCAGGCGTGCGACCCTTCGAAAACGCCGGACAACACCTCGCTGCTCTGCTCGCCCGTCACCTACGTCTCGGCCCATGCGGACCAAACCTATATGTTCGCCGACGACCTTCACCCGACCACGCACACGCATTCGCTGTTCGCGCAGTACGTCGAGCAGCAGATCGCGGCGAGCGGTCTGGGGCATTGAGCGCTGGATTCAAGCGACCGCGCCGGGCATGAGCGCGGCCGCTTGCGTAGTCCCGTAGCAGCACGCCTTCGGGGCGGCGGCTCAATACCGTATCGAGCAGGCGCTCTTCGTTCGACGCGCTATAGTCGCTCAACGCGAGCAGCACTTCATAACCCGCACGCGCCTGGCGGCGCGATCCTGGGGGAAGTGCGGAGGGGACAAGAGCGCCCCGCCCCGATTGTCGCCCTCAGTTGAACGCAGCATCGCGCTCCAGCCACTTTATCCCCACCCGCGCCGACCGCATACTTGGTCGCGTAGCCTCCACCGACCCGTCAACGCCATGCTAAACAGGGACGCCATTCGCTCCGGCGCGTTTCTCGAGAGTTTCAGCCATCTGCCGCCGGAAATTCTCTGGACGCAAGCCCAGATCGCCCAGTCGCTCGCCGAAACGATGGCGAAGCGCCCCGCCGGCGAAGAGGTCTGGGTGTTCGGCTACGGTTCGCTCATGTGGAATCCGCTCTCGCACTTCGACCGGCGCGCGCACGCCACGCTGCACGGCTGGCGCAGGAGCTTTTGCATCCGCCTGTTCGGCGGGCGCGGCACGCCGCAGTGCCCCGGCCGCATGCTCGCGCTGGAGCGCGGCGGCCATACCCAAGGCGTGGTGCTGCGGCTCGATGCGGCCACGCTCGACGAAGAGTTGCACATCCTCTGGACCCGCGAGATGCTGACGGGCGCCTACACGCCCGCCTGGACCTCGGTGACGCTCGCGACGGGCGAGACGCGGCACGCCCTCGCCTTCGTGGCGAACACCTGCCCGCGACAATACGAGGCTGATTCGAGCCCCGCGACTGCCGCGCGTGCGATAGCCCAAGCGCATGGGCCGCTCGGCAGCAACGCGGAATATGTGTTCCAGCTCAGGCGGGCGCTCGCGGACTGCGCAATGACGGACGCCTACATCGAGGAAGTGGCGCAAGCCCTCGAACGTTTCGAAACGACGTCTTAAGCGAGCCGCACGAGACCGGTCACCATCTGAACCACGCCAAACGCGGCAATCGCCACGGCGGAAAAAAGGGAGATGCCCCGCGTGAACGCGAGCGGCAGCTTCGTACGCAACGCGGACGTCAGGCCGCTCAGGAACAGCCACCACACGGCCGAGCCCGCGAACACGCCCGTCACCATAGTCGCCATCAGCGCCATCGAAAACCCTCCCGGCGCCCCCTGCTCGCCTGGCATGGGCGGTAATGGCCCGAGCGAGGCAAACGCGGCAATGAACGAAAAAATGGTCAGTGGGTTCGAGAGCGTCAGTGCAAACGTCGTGAGGAAATCCCGCGCGACAGGGCTGCGCTGCGTCTCCTGTACGGCGGCCGGCGCGGTCGACGACGCGCGTGCGATGGTCCACGCCATCCACACCAGAAATGCCCCGCCCGCCGCCTTCAAGACCACCGTCAGCATCGGCAGCGCCGTGACGATACCGGCCACGCCGAGCGCGCCGAGCAAGCCATAAAACGCATCGGCGCACGCAGCGCCAATGCCGGTTGCGAAGCCGGAGTAAAAACCGCGGCTCAGGCTGCGCTGGATGCACAGCATGCCGATGGCCCCGACCGGTGCGGCGATGCAAAACCCCATCGCCACGGCTTTGACGAACAACATGTCCCCTCTCTCCGCAATGCGTGTTCTATAGGGGACTATCGTAGACCGCGAAGAGTATCCGCAGAAGCCGGGATTTAAGGGAAAATCGGCCTTTCACCTTAAACATTTCGCCATGATGGACGATCTGGACTGGAAAGTACTGGCGCTGCTGCAGGATAACGGCCGCATGACCTACACCGAGCTTGCGCGCCAGGTGCATCTCTCGGTGCCTGCGGTCACGGAGCGCGTGAGACGTCTCGAAGAGGCCGGCGTGATCGAAGGCTACACGGCGCGCGTGAATCCGGCCGCCGCCGGCTATCCGATCTCGGCCCTGATCGGCATCACGGTGCCCCAATCCGCGAAAGCGAAGTTTCTCAAGCTGCTCGGCACGATTGCCGAGGTGCTCGAATGCCATCACGTGACCGGTGCGGACTCCTATGTCATTCGCCTCGTCGCGACGAGCGTGGCCGACCTGGAGCGCCTGATCCAGCGCATCAATCTCTACGGCGAGACGCGCACGTCCATCGTCATGTCCACGCCGCTCGCCGCACGTGCGCTCGCGAAGCCTCAAGTGAGCACGGCCGGGTCGCGCGGCAAGGCCTAGCCGCGACGACCCTGGTCCTCAGAGGGAGCGCTCGATCGCCTGCCCCAGCAACTCCACGCCGAGATCGATCTCCTGCTCGCTCACGGTCAGCGGCGGTGCAATGCGAAACACGCCGCCCATGCCCGGCAACTGCACGATGTTCATGCTGAGCCCGAGCTTCATGCACTCGCGCGTGATTTTCGCGCCAAGGCCGTCGGCGGGCTCCTTCGTGCGGCGGTCCTTGACGATCTCGAGGCCGAGCAGCAGCCCGCGCCCCCGAATGTCGCCGATGCATTCGAAGCGCTCCATCAGATCCAGCAGCCCGCGCCTCAAACGGCCGCCCATGATATTTGCGCGCGCAACGAGTCCGTCGCGCGCCACGACGTCCAGCACCCGCAGGCCGACCGCAGCAGGAAGCGGATCGGACACATGCGTCGTGTAGAACAGGAAGCCCCGTTCGTGCGCGGCTTCCTCGATCTGCGCGGACGTGACCACGGCCGCGAGCGGCAACCCGGCGCCGAGTGTTTTCGATAGCGTGAGAATGTCGGGCGTCACGCCGTCGTGCTCGCACGCGAACATCGTGCCGGTGCGCCCGACGCCCGTTTGCGCCTCGTCCAGAATCAGCAGCATGCCGCGCTCTTCGCATTTGCGCTTGAGTGCGGCCATATAGCCGGGCGGCAGTTCGATGATGCCGCCCGAACTCAGGATCGGCTCCGCGATGAAGGCCGCGAGATTGCCGCTCGACTGGCGGTCGATGAGATCGAACGCGTAGTCGAGTTCCGCGAGGTAATCGTATTGCCCGTTGCGCTCGAAGCGCGGCCGGTACGTGAACGGCGCGGGAATCGCATAGGAGCCCACCGCTGCGGGGCCGACGCCCTTGCGCCCTGCGCTATAGGTGGCCGAAGCCGCGCCGCCCGTCATGCCGTGCCACGACTGCGCAAAGCCCACGATTTCGAATTTGCCCGTGACGAGCTTCGCCATGCGGATGGCGGCCTCGTTCGACTCCGCGCCGGTGCTCAGCAGCAGCGCCCGGTCGAGCCCGTCGGGCGTGACGTCGGCGAGACGCGTGGCCAGTTCGACCACGGGCCGCGAGAGCATGCCGCTGAACAGGTGGTCCAGCCTGCTCGCGTATTCGTTGATGACCGAGACGATTTCCGGGTGGCTGTGACCGAGCACCGCGCTCATCTGTCCCGAAGTGAAGTCGAGAATCGGCCGGTCGTCCGCGTCGTAGACGAAGCTGCCCTGGGCGCGCTCGATGATCATCGGCTCGAACGTGCCGCCATAGCGGATCAGATGCTGTCTCGCGTTGCGCCAAAACTGTTCGTCGTCGTTCCTGGACACGGGCTTCTCCTCGTCGGGTAGCGGGTTTTGCGGGTTTTCCTTGCAGTCTAGGCGGCGCTCTGGTTTTATTGAATCGAATAGTTCTTATGCAAGCTAGAAGAGGGTCTAATATCGTGAGCCGACCGCTGGAAATCGATCTGCTGCGTTCGTTCGCGGTTATCGCCGAGGTGCGCTCGATAAGCCGCGCGGCCGAACGCGTGGGCCGCACCCAGTCGGCGCTGAGTCAGCAGATCAAGCGGCTCGAGGAGATCGTCGATCAGCCGTTGTTTCAGCGCACCGGCCGCGGCGTTGCGCTGACGAGCCCCGGCGAGCGCCTGCTGGTGCACGCCCAGCGCATTCTGCGCCTGCACGACGAGGCCATGGCCGACCTGTGCGGCACGGGCTTGTCGGGCACCCTGCGCTTCGGCTGCCCGGACGACTATGCGGCCGTATTTCTGCCCTCCTTGCTGCGCCGGTTTTCGGGCCAGCATCCGAATGCGCTCGTGGAAGTCGTATGCGTTCCCACGCCGCGCCTTCTCGAACAGCTCGACAAGCGTGCGGTCGATCTCGCCCTGGTATCGCTGCCTTTGACCGCCATCGGGTCCGCCAACGCAAGCGGCCCGCACGACGAGATCATTCGCCGCGAGCAGCTGGTCTGGATCGGCTCGCCCGGACTCGATTCCGCCCATGTCGATCCGCTGCCGCTCGCGCTCTCCGATCCGGACACCCTCGATCACATCGCAGCCTGTGAAGCGTTGGAGAGGATGGGCCGCGCCTACCGCGTCGCGTATGCGAGCAGCAGCCTCGCCGGTCTCACCGCGCTCGTGCGTTCGGGCCAGGCCTTCGCCGTCATGACGCAAACGGCCGTTCCGGCGGATCTGGCGATACTCAATGGCGATCCCGCGCTGCCGCCCTTGCCGGCCGTGGGCATTACGATCAAGTACGGACGCAAGCGGCCGTCGCTCCTCACGGCGGCGTTCGCCGAGCACATTCGGCTCACGCTGCCGCTGTTGTGAGCGCACCGCCGCGAGGCACCGCCGCCCCACGCCGCCCCTTCGTTATGCGAACATCGCAGCTTCGCTCGCGGACGCCAACCCCCATGTCGAAAATCCGGAAAACACTCGCCACGCTGCTGGGCATCGCACTCGCCGCGGGGAGCGCCGCCGCACAACCGGCGCAGAAGCCGCCGGGGCCGGCCATGATGGTCCATTTCGACTACTACCCGAAAGACCGCCCGCAGATTCATGCGCTCGAACAGCGGCTGGCTGGCGCCATCAAGCGCGCCGATGCCGGCGAACTCGGCGAAACCGAAATTCACATCGACGGCAACGACGGCTATCTCTACATGTATGGGCCCGACCCGGACCGGCTGTATCGCGTCACGAGCCCGATTCTGAAGTCATCCAGATTGACCGCGCACTCCGAAGTCACGAAGTGGTACGGGGCTCGCAGGGAAACGTTCGTGATTCGCTGAGGCGCGGGCCTCAAAGCTTGGGATGACATTCGAAGCGGATGACGGAGGCCTGCTGCTGCAGCGCCTCGATGCCTTCGGTGTGCTCCATGCCGAGACTCGTCTGCATGCCGCGGCTCTCGCAGTAGTCGTTCGCTTCGCTCACCGCGCGCTTGTGGGCGCGGGCCCACGCGAGTCGGCCGCCCGTTGCGGACGCCGAAACGACGAACGTGCCCGACTTGTCCGCCGTGGTGACGTCGCTGGCCGACGCGCAACCCGCCAGCACCGTGCACGCGGCGACCAGCGATACGGCGACCCTGGGCCAGGACCGGCTTGCCACGTCCGCAAGTCTGGCCGTCCCCTTGAAAATCTGCTGCATGAATCCCTCTCATGATCGAGCGTCGCAATACGCTCACATATGACAGTGGATTTTAGGGTCGCCCTATCGAAAGTCTATGCTCATAGATTGAATTCACTGTTACCGCGAGAAATACAATCGCGATCCCTTTCCGGCCCGATGAACGCGACGAGCGGCCCGCGTCAAGCCGGCACGCCCTCGATGGCGCGCCCGGAACGTCCCCACGCCACCACGACGCCCAGACCGAGCACGGCGAGGCACACGATCGGCACGATCATCGGCCCGAACGCGGTACCGGTGAGCTTGCCCGCGAGCGGCATGAGGTTCTGGCCGAAGAAGCCGCCGAGATTGCCGATCGAGTTGATCGCCGCCACGCTCGCCGCAGCCCGCGCGCCGGTGAAGTAGCGCGGCGGCATCGACCAGAAGCACGGATACAGCAGCGGAATGCACGCGCCGCCGAACACGAGCGCGATGAAGCGCAGCGGTGTGGAAGGCAGCAGGAGACTCAGCAGGAAACCCAGCGTGCCTAGTGCCGCGACGATCGCCATCGCGCGCAGAATGCTTTTCGCGCGGCGCAGCTTCGACGGCAGCCACAGCAGCAGCAGCACTGCCAGCGCCCACGGCAGCATGCTCAACAGCCCGTTCACGCTGCTCGACACGCCAAACGACTTCACGAGCGTGGGCAGCCAGTAGGTCACGCCGTAGAGCGACGTCGACATCAGCATATAGGTTGCCGCGAACAGCATCACGCGCGGATCGAGCAGCGCCTTCCAGGGCTGCGAGTGTTCGGCGTGCTCGGGCTTCTCCCGCTCGTGCGCGGCCGCCACGATCTGCTTTTCGCGATCGTGCAGAAAGCGCGCTTCCTGGTACGACGCCGGCAGCAGCCTGAACACGGCGATGCCGACCAGCACGGCGGGCAGGCCCGTGGCGATGAACACCCACTGCCAGCCGGCGAGGCCCCATACGCCATTGAGACTCAGCAGCCAGCCGCCCACGAGCGAGCCCAGCATATTGGCGAGCGCGCTGCCCAGCGTGAAGATGCCGAGCACACGCGCACGATAGCTTTGCGGAAACCACAGCGTGAGGTAGTAGATCACGCCGGGATAGAAGCCGGCTTCGGCGACGCCCAGCGCGAGGCGCAGGCCGCAGAACACCTGCATCGAGGTGGTGAAGCCCATCAGCACCGTGATCACGCCCCAGGTGAGCATGATGCGCGCGAGCCACACGCGCGCGCCGAAGCGGTGCAGCGCGAGCGTGCTGGGCACTTCGAACAGCAGGTAACCGATGAAGAACAGCGACGACGCAAGGCCGAACGCCGTTTCGGTCATGTTGAGGCTGTGCACCATCTGCAGCTTCGCGAAGCCGACGTTTTGGCGGTCGATGAACGAAATCAGAAACATCACGACGAGGATCGGCATGAGGCGGCGCGCGATCTTCGACATGACATCCCGCTCTTCGACGGATGGTTGATCGACGGTTGAGTCTGTATTCACTCTGTTCTCCTACGTTTATTTGTGTCTATGCGTATGTCTAGGACGGACGGAAATCCCCGAGCATCGCCACGAACATGTCGTTCCATGTGCGCGGCTTCGCCTTGATCGTGCCCACCATGTACAGAAAATCGACGTACTCCATCAACTGCTCGGGCCAGACCGAAAAGCGCGACTCCGGCGCGCAGAGCGTCTGCACCACGTGTTCGCGCGACGCGCCGAAGCCCGACGAATCGACATAGATCTGCGCCGCGGCCGCCTTGTCCTGCGCAATCATCCGGTTCGCCTCGTCGAGCGCGTGAAGGAACGCCTTTGCTAGCGCAGGCTCGGTATCGACGAGGCGCTTGGGCGCGAACACCACGTCGAGCGTGAGCGGCCCGAGCACGTCGACCGAATTGACCACGCGGTGGATGCCAGGCTGCTGCAATTCGAGCGTCGAAAATGGCGGCGACGCGAAATGCGCGGTGATGCCGCCCTCGCGCCGGATCAGCGACTGCATGGCCTGCGGATGCGGCAGGCCGACGGTGATCGAATCGAGCTGCGCGAAGTGCTGCGGCCCGAGCAGCTTGCTCGCCACCATTTGCAGCACCACGGCCGAAAGCGAGGTGCGAATACCGGGCACCGCAATGCGGTCGGCGGCCGTGAAGTCGCGCAGCGTCGCAATTTGCGGCCGGTTCGTGTTGAGCGAGAGCGCCGTGGCCGAAAGGCCGCTGATGCCGATCACCTCGACGTTCGGTATGCCGCGCGCCCGCGCCCACAGTTCGATGAAGCCGGGCGCGCCCACGGCGGCGAAGTCGAGCGTGCCGGCCATCATGGCGTCGTCGACCGAATTGCCGCCGTCGAGCCTCACCCACTCCACGCTCACGTCCGCGAGCCCGTGGCGGCCCGCATGGCGCTCGAACAGGCGCGCCTTTTCCATCACGAGCAGCGGCAGATACAGCAGGCCATAGCCCTTGGAAATGCGCACCGTGCGCGGTGTGGCCCGGACCCAGGCAGGCGCGAGCCCCGCGGCAACGGCAGCCGCGCCAAGCCCGGCCGCAACGAGCGCGCGCCGACGCGGTGAAGGCCGCGGCGACTTCACGCGCATCTTGCCGTCTCCGTTGGTTCGTGTCGTAATCACGTCGCGCTATCTTCCATGGTTCGCGAGATTACCGGGCGAGTCTGAGAAAATGCTGAGAAACACACAGAGTAGACCTCGGGGAAAACCCGCAATCGCACCCATGAAGATTTCGGCAGGAACGGCATCATGCGCATTCTGGTGGTAGAGGACGACGCGGAAATCGGCGCGGCGGTCCGCAGCCGCCTCACGCGCCTCGGTCACGCGGTGGACCTCGAAGCGAACGGCGCCACGGCGAACAGCCTGCTCGGCGTGGAGCGCTTCGATCTGGTCGTGCTCGACGTAATGCTTCCCGCCATGGACGGCTTCGAGATTCTGCGCCATCTGCGTGCGTCGGGCTCGACCACGCCGGTGCTGCTGCTCACCGCACGCTCGGCCATCGACGACCGCGTGAGCGGCCTCGGCCTCGGCGCCGACGACTACCTCGTCAAACCGTTCGACTACCGCGAACTCGAAGCGCGCGTGCAGGCGCTCCTGCGCCGCAACAGCGGGCACGCGAACGATGTGGTGAAGCTGGGCGGTCTCGCCATCGACCGCAGCAGCCGGCTTGCCGAACTCGACGGCAAACCGCTTTCGCTTTCGCGCCAGGAGTTCGCGCTGCTCGAAATCCTCGCCAGCCGTCCGCAACGCATCTTCCCGAAAGAAGAACTGCTGAATCAGTTGTTCAGCTACGGCAATGAGCCGAGCGCGAACGCCGTCGAACAATACGTCACGCGCGTGCGCAAGAAGCTGCAGGGCAGTTCGGTCGAAATCCGCACGGCGCGCGGCATGGGATATCAAATTGCCGCGCTTTGACTGGTTCCCGAAAACGCTGCTCGGGCGCACGCTGCTCTTCATCGCGCTCGTCGTGGCGTCGGGCGCTGCGGCGCTCGCGGGCATCGCGCGCTATTACGCGGGCGTCGCGTCCGAGCGCGCCTACGATCAACTGCTTGCAGGCGCAACCATCCAGGTCGCCGAAAACCTCTACGTGCAGGGCGGCGTGCTCGCGCTCAATCCGCCGGTGGCCGCGCTCTCCACGCTCTCGCGCTATGACGTCGTCTACTACAAAGTGGTCGACGCGCGCGGCCTCGTCGTCGCGGGCTATGGCGATCTTCCCGGTCCGGCCGATACGAAGAGCGCGATGAACGCGCACCAGGGTCCGACATTCGCGAACGCCCGCTACCAGGGAGAGCGCGTGCGCACGGCGACCATCGGGCGCTACATGCCGGACGCGCGGCCGCCCGGCTGGGCCCTCGTCACGGTCGCGCAGACCACCCATGCCCGCCAGCAACTCACGAACGACATGAGCCTCAAGGTCTGGACGCTCATTTTGCTGATGAGCGTGCTCGCCATCGGCGCGAGCGGCCTTGCGATCCGGCGCGGCTTGCGTCCGCTTGCGCAGATCGAGCAGATCATCGCCGCGCGCGACCCGGCCGACCTGCGGCCCGTGGCGCACGACACGCCGAGCGAAATCAACGCGCTGATCGGCGCCATCAACGGGCTGATCGGCCGGCTCGCCGAACGCATGACGGCCATGCAGCGCTTTATCGCCGACGCCGCGCACCAGATGCGCACGCCGATCGCGCGGCTCGACGCGCAGATCGAATTGCTCAGCACCGAGTCCGATCCCGCGCGCCATGCCGCGCGGCTCGAAGCGTTGCGCGCTACCTGCTCGGACGTGGGCCGGCTCACCGGCCAGTTGCTCAATCACGCGATGGTGATTCATCGCACGGAAGTGGTCCCGTTGCAGCGCCTGGACCTCGCGAAGCTTGCCAGAGAAGTGTTGGGCCGCACCATTCCGCTCGCCGACGAACGCGACGTGAAAGTGGCATTCGAAAGCAGCGCGCCGCAGGTCTGGATCGCGGGCGACCCCGTGAGCCTGCAGGAAGCGCTGTCGAACGTGCTGCACAACGCGCTGCTGCACGGCAAGGCGGACGATATCGTCGTCATCGTGAGCACCTCGCCGGCGGCCGTCACGCTAACCGTGACCGACAACGGTCAAGGCATCGCACGCGAACACTGGGACGCCGCGTTGCGTCCGTTCGAGCGCATCGGCCAGGAAGGCGCGGAGCGCACGACGGGCTCGGGCCTCGGGCTCGCCATCGTGCAGGCGGTGATGAAGGCACACGGCGGGCGCGTGAACTTTGCGTTTCCCGCCGGCGGCGGCTTTGCCGTGGAGCTGACGTTTCCTCCCGTAGAAGGCGAGACGCCGTCCGTGACGCCACTGTGAACGCCTCGCGAAAGCGTTGGCGCGCGAGTTCGTCGACGCACGCGGTGTATCAGTGCGCGGATGGATGCGCCCGCGCATACATGCGCAATGCGAACCAGCATACGCCAGCCCCAAGACCACCCACCACGCCGCCGAAACTGCCGAGCCACGACACGCCGAAGCCATTGGCAATATGGTTGCCGAGCAGCGCGCCCGCGCCGATTCCCACGTTATAGAGGCCGGAATAGATCGAGACCGCGAGGTCCGCGGCCTCGGGCGCGAGCTTGAGCACCCATGCCTGCATGGCAAGGCCGAAGGAAACGATCGCGCCGCCCCACACCAGCGTGTGAACGGACAACGTGATGATGCTCAGCACGGCGGGAAACTGCACGAGCAGGCACGCACACACGGCGATCACAGCCACCTGGAGGAACTGAGCCGGATCGCGCGGATAAAGCCGGTTAAAGAAAATGGCAGCGGGAATACCGGCACTGCCGAACAGAATCAGGATATAGGTGATGCGTTGACTGCTTTCGTGGCCCACGGAGTGAATGAACGGCTCGATATACGTGTACGACGTGAAGTGCGCGGTCACGACGAGTATCGTGAGCAGATAGAGCGAGGCCAGCATCGGCTTTCTGAACAGCACGGGCACGCTGCTGAACGAGCCCGTTTGCTGGCTCGGCAGCAAGGGCAGCATCACGCGCAGCATGAGTAGCGCAAACGCCGCCGCGCCCGCAATGACGAAGAAAGTCTGCCGCCAGCCGAGCGTCTCGCCGATCACGCGCCCAAGCGGAATGCCCGCCACCATGGCGATCGAGGTTCCCATGCCGAGCATGGCGAGCGCCCGGCTCTTGTTGCCGGGCGGCGCGAGCCTCACCACCAGCGAGACGGAAATCGACCAGAAGATGGCGTGTGCAAAGGCAATGCCGATTCGGCCCACCATCAGCACCGTGAAGTTCCACGCCACGCCGGTCACGATGTGGCTGACGACGAAGAGCGCGAATATCCAGGTCAGCAGCTTGCGGCGTTCGACGTTGCGTGTCAGCAGCATCAAGGGCAGCGACGCCACGGCCACCGTCCACGCGTAGATCGTCAGCATGAGGCCGACGTCGGTCGGCTTCATGTGCAGGCTGTCCCCAATGGCGCTCAGCAACGCAACCGGCACGAATTCGGTCGTGTTGAAAATGAAGGCCGAAAGCGCCAGGACGAGCACGCCCCACCAGGATTGGCCGGAAGCGACCGGTTCAGGCGTCGACATACGAGTCAGGCGAGAGTCGATAAAGGGCGATTATCGCGTATCGCCGTTCGACGCAGTTTCAAACGGTGCAGCGCGTCGGTTCGGTGGACGACGGAAGAAGACTAGACCAGACTGGCCAACCCGCCAGGAAGCCCGATTGCCGCGCCAACGACACGCATGTGATCGTTGGCGGCACGAGCGAGGCGCGCGCAACTTCACGTCATCGCGCATAGGTTCTCTCTATACTGGCCCACGTGTCCTCCCTGCCTCGTTGCATGACGCGCAGGCACCGGCACGTTCCACCCGCATTGCCCATCCCTGGACGCCGCCACGAACCGCCGCGCGAAGCGCGACCGCGCGCCAATGCGTCGGCGTCTGCCTGCTTTGTGATGCTGTAAAAGAAACTGGAGAGTTTCCATGAGCACCTTCACCACCCGCGATGGCACGTCGATCTATTACAAGGATTGGGGCAGCGGCAAGCCCGTCGTGTTCTCCCACGGCTGGCCGCTTACCGCCGACGCCTGGGACGCTCAAATGCTCTTTCTGGTGCAAAACGGCTTTCGCACGATCGCGCACGACCGCCGCGGCCACGGCCGCTCCGATCAGCCCGCCAAGGGCAACGACATGGACACCTGGGCCGACGATCTGGCCGACCTGCTCGACAAGCTCGATGTGCAGGACGCCACGCTCGTTGGCCATTCCACGGGCGGCGGCGAAGTCGCGCGCTACATCGGCCGCCACGGCACGAAGCGCGTCTCGGGCGCGGTGCTGATCGGCGCGGTGCCGCCCATCATGATCAAGAGCGAGAAGAATCCGGGCGGTCTGCCCAAGGATGTGTTCGACGGCATCCGCAAGGGCGTGATCGACGACCGCTCACAGTTCTTCAAGGACCTGGCCGTGCCGTTCTACGGCTACAACCGCAGCGGCGCGAACGTCTCGCAGGGCGTGATCGACTCGTTCTGGCAGCAGGGCATGTGGGGCGGCATCCTCGCGCTGCATGACTGCGTGCATGAGTTCTCCGAGGTCGACTACACGGAAGATCTCAAGAAGATCGACGTGCCCACGCTGATCCTGCACGGCGACGACGACCAGATCGTGCCGATAGACGACGCGGGCAAGCTCTCCGCGAAGATCGTCAAGGACGCGACGCTCAAGATTTACCCGGGCGGCCCGCACGGCATGTGTACGACGATGGCCGGGCAGGTCAACGCCGACCTGCTCGCGTTCCTGAACCGCAAGTAACGTCGCGGCGCGCGGCGTGCCCGTTCAACGCGAGCACGCCGTGATTGCCTCGACGTATTGCGCCTGCCACGCCGGGTCTTGCGCGAACGCCGCGAGATCCGCGTGCAGATCGTTGGCGTAGGCCGTTATGCACGCGCGGTTGTTCGCCTGGACGGCGCGCGGCATCACGAGAATAGCCGCCACCACGCCACCCACCGCCAGCGCGGCGATCGTCACGCCGATTGCCCAACGCCAGGCTTCTTCCCCTGTCCCTTTTAGCGCCGCTTCGCTCACTGCCCTTCTCCTTATTGATTAGCAAGACAATCATTCGAGGTTTAAAAAAGGCGCGAACGCTTTATGCAAGTCCCTTGCGTATCTTGCGCATGCCGGCGACCGTGGACTCGAAGAGGTCCGGGCCGACTTGCGCACGCAGGCGCCGCGCCACGTCGGCGCTCGCGCCGTTGATCGGGCCGTCGAGCGCCGTGCCGCCCGCCGTGGGAAAGAGTCCCCATTCGCGGCCATCGGCCTCGCCCTGGCGGCGCTCGAGCAAGTCCTTCTCGCACAGGTTGTCGACGAGGCGCGTCGCAGTGGGCCGCGCGATGCCGAGCGTTTGTGCGACATCGCTCGCGAGGCACCCGGGCTTCGCCAGCACGACGCGCAGCACGAAGCCTTGCGCGGGCGTGAGGCCGAACGGCGCATAAGCGGCACTCCACTCGCGCTCGACCAACCGCGCGAGCGCCGACGAATTGAAGTAAAGGCAGTGATCGAACATGGCAGCAATGAAACCACGAATTGATTAGCAAGGCAACCGTTTTCAGAGACTTCGGCGAGGCCCGCGGGACAAAATTCTTATATAAGACTCCCCGATTCACTTCTCTTTTCACAAGGGTCTTTACCAGCTTGACAGTCAATCAAGGGTACGATCCACAAAACCGGAGAGCCATGTCCGAATCGTCGGTCTCACCTTGCAAAGCCTTATAGAACGGGGCTCCGGCGCGGAACCGTTTTCGGCGCAGGGCCAGCCGATCAAGGCAAACGCGTCGACTTTCTGGTCAATTAACATTGCGCAAGCGCTTTCCACGATATGAAATATAGGCACGCCAGGTCCCCAGCCCGCTGCAAATTGAGGCAAAATCCAGGTGTTTCGCCGACTGCGCGCAGCCGGTGGTGTTATCACCCCGTTTTTGAACCCCGCCAAGAAGCCGATGAGTACCCAGCAACCCACCATCATCTATACCCTGACCGATGAAGCGCCGCTGCTCGCCACCAGCGCGTTTCTGCCGATCATCCGCACCTTCGCTGCGCCGGCCGGCGTGAACGTCGAGACCAGCGATATCTCCGTTGCGGGCCGTATCCTCGGCGAGTTCCCGGAATTCCTCACGGAAGAACAGCGCGTGCCGGACAATCTGGCCGAACTGGGCCGTCTCACGCAGTTGCCGGAAACGAACATCATCAAGCTGCCGAACATCAGCGCATCGGTGCCGCAGCTCGTCGCCGCGATCAAGGAACTCCAGGGCAAGGGCTACAAGGTCCCCGACTTCCCCGAAGATCCGAAGACCGACGAAGAAAAGGCTATCCAGAAGCGCTATTCGAAGTGCCTCGGCTCGGCTGTGAACCCGGTGCTGCGCGAAGGCAACTCGGACCGCCGCGCACCGCTCGCGGTCAAGAACTACGCGAAGAAGCACCCGCACAGCATGGGCGAGTGGAGCATGGCTTCGCGCACCCACGTCGCGCACATGAAGCACGGCGACTTCTACCACGGCGAAAAGTCGATCACGAACGACAAGGACCGCGAAGTCCGCATGGAGCTCGTGACGAAGGCCGGCGAAACCATCGTGCTCAAGCCGAAGGTCAAGCTGCAAGCCGGCGAAATCGTCGACAGCATGTTCATGAGCAAGAAGCACCTGCTGGCCTTCTACGAAGACCAGATGGAAGACGCGCGCAAGACTGGCGTCATGCTCTCGCTGCACGTGAAGGCGACCATGATGAAGGTTTCGCACCCCATCGTGTTCGGCCACGCCGTGCGCGTGTTCTACAAGGACGCGTTCGCCAAGCACGCCAAGCTCTTCGAAGAACTCGGCGTGAACGTGAACAACGGCCTCGTCGATCTCTACACGAAGATCGAAAAGCTGCCGGAATCGCAGCGCGAAGAAGTCATCCGCGACATGCACGCATGCCACGAGCACCGTCCGGCGCTCGCCATGGTCGACTCGGCCAAGGGCATCTCGAACCTGCACGCACCGAACGACGTGATCGTCGACGCTTCGATGCCCGCGATGATCCGCGCAGGCGGCAAGATGTGGGGCGCCGACGGCCGCCCGGCCGACACGAAGTGTCTGATTCCGGAAAGCACGTTCGCGCGCATCTACCAGGAAATCATCAACTTCTGCAAGACCAACGGCGCATTCGACCCGCGCACGATGGGCACGGTGCCGAACGTCGGCCTGATGGCGCAGAAGGCTGAAGAGTACGGTTCGCACGACAAGACGTTCGAAATCCCGCAGGACGGCACGGCGCGCATCGTCGACAACGCCACGGGCGAAGTGCTCGAAGCGCTCACGCAGCCCGTCGAGCAAGGCGACATCTGGCGCATGTGCCTCGTGAAGGACGAGCCGATCCGCGACTGGGTCAAGCTCGCCGTCACGCGCGCGAAGAACTCGAACACGCCGGCCGTGTTCTGGCTCGACCCGTACCGTCCGCACGAAAACGAAGTGATCAAGAAGGTCGAAACGTACCTGAAGGATTACGATCTGACCGGCCTCGACATCCAGATCATGTCGCAAGTCCGCGCGATGCGTTACACGCTCGAGCGCGTGATCCGCGGCCTGGACACGATCTCGGTCACGGGCAACATCCTGCGCGACTACCTCACCGACCTGTTCCCGATCATGGAACTGGGCACCTCGGCGAAGATGCTCTCGATCGTTCCGCTGATGGCGGGCGGCGGCATGTACGAAACGGGCGCCGGCGGCTCGGCTCCGAAGCACGTGCAGCAGCTGGTTCAGGAAGACCACCTGCGCTGGGACTCGCTCGGCGAATTCCTTGCGCTGGCCGTTTCGCTGGAAGACCTCGGCATCAAGACGAACAACGCGCGTGCCAAGCTGCTCGCGAAGACGCTCGACGCCGCCACCGGCAAGCTGCTCGACAACAACAAGGGCCCGTCGCCGAAGACCGGCGAGCTGGACAACCGCGGCAGCCAGTTCTATCTCTCGATGTACTGGGCGCAAGAGCTGGCCGCACAGAAGGATGACGCGGAACTCGCGGCACACTTCGCGCCGCTGGCGAAGGCATTGGCCGAGAACGAGCAGAAGATCGTGGGCGAGCTGGCCGCGGTTCAGGGCAAGCCGGTCGATATCGGCGGCTACTACAAGCCTGACTTCGCGAAGCTCGCTGAAGTCATGCGCCCGAGCGCGACGTTCAACGCCGTACTCGCAGCCGCTGCGAAGTAAGGGATGGACCCCGCCCCCCGTGCATTGCGCGGGGGACGTGCCACCAAACGAATCGAGCCTCCCACACTACTGTGGGAGGCTCGATTTTTTTTGCCCGGTTGATTGTGACGGCCGATATCAGGCGGCGAGTTTTTGCTCGACTGGCCGATCGTCCCGCGTCGGATCGCTCTCTTCGAGAGCAGGGCCCGGCTCCAGGTCGCAACGATCGGTTGCCAGAGCCACAGCAAGATCCAGCAGTTGCTTGTTCGAATCTGGATGACCCAGATGCGGCGACATGACCTCTTCAATCAGGCCAGCATCCATCGCCCGAGGGATCTGCGCGAGTAAATCTGCAATCAGCGTCTGTCGCCTGCGGAATGCAGCACGCCGGTTCGACGGAACCTCGCTGACGTCGCGGTGATGCAGGCGAAGCGGCAGTACATACCGCCCATTGCGTTCGACGCCACCCAATTCCTGCCAGAAGCCATCATAGTCCGCGTGTATCTGAGCCCGCCTGGAGTCGGTAACGTGCGTCTTCTTCGTCACGCCAGTCAGCACGTCCACCCCTGCCATCCTGGACAATTCGCAGACAGCCTCCATGACAGCAGCCTTGGGCCGCAATCCATGGCATTCGCGCGTGGCCTCGCGCACCCGCTCCCTGGCCGCGCCGGAAGGTCCTTGCAGGCCGCCGATAAGCGCCCCGATTTTCCCCGCTTCGGCGTGCCACTCGAAACTGATTGTCGCCCACGCAAGATCGACGCGATCGACCACGTCGCGCCAGGCGACGCTCAGCAACCCTTCGCGCCAACAACGTACCGGCTCGCTCACGACGATGGCGTACCTTCCGCTCGACGCCAAGGTCACGTCTTCCGAATTCAGGTAGAGGCTGCGCACCAGATCGTCGCCGAAGCGTTCCCGTACGACCCGAAAATGTCCGCACAGTAGCTCGGCACGCGCGCACGCACGCATGTCCGCCTGGACGAAGCGGCGAAAGGGGCGTTCAAGATAGCGACGATTACGGACGACAATCTCGGCAAGCAGGGAGTTTGCCGCCAGCGCACTCAACCAGACGCGTGCTGCAAACGGGTGAAGCAGTGCGTACATGAGCACGCGCCCCTTCCGGAACAGGGCATCGGGACGTCTCCCAGGAATAGCCCTGGACAAGAGTTGGAAAAACTCGGGAATCGGTGTCATTGACCGCGATCCGTTTTCGTGAATGGCTCAAACGCGGAGGCAACCGATGCAGCCGTGACGGCGTTGCGATTTGCGCCCGATGATGATCCGAATGCTGGAGGGTGGAATGTGCTGCGCAGATACATCGCAGTCCTTAAAAAAAATTGCCTCACTCACCGATCTTCGATACACGGGACGTCACGGAACAGTAACAGTCATTCGACGACCGGTACGAACGCTCTTGCGAGGATTCGGCCAGCCGTCGAGGTCATGAAACATATCACAGTATTACGAAGCGTTACAGAATTTTTCAAACGAGGGCACGATCGGTAAGTTTTCCGTAAACGTTATGAAAACTTCAGACAAACGTACGGTCCAGTCCCGGGCTTGACCGAACCTCGGCGCCTTGGCCCTTTCCCGCGAATCCGTGATGCGCCAGCCAAAAAAAAAACCGCTCCGGGGAGCGGCTTTACTGATCTGCCGATCGACGGGCGCGAAGCCCGTTGCAATCTCAATCATCCAGCAGCGAAAGATCGCGCACGGCGCCCTTGTCTGCCGACATCACGAGCTTGGCGTAGGCCTTCAGCGCCGCCGACACCTTGCGCGGACGCGCCTTCGCCGGCTTCCAGCCCTTGGCGTTCTGCTCTTCGCGGCGGCGCGCGAGTTCGTCGTCCGAGACCAGCACGTTGATCGTGCGGTTCGGAATGTCGATGCGGATCTTGTCGCCGTCGCGCACGAGGCCGATCGCGCCGCCTGCCGCCGCTTCCGGCGAGCAATGGCCGATCGAGAGGCCCGAAGTGCCGCCCGAGAAGCGGCCGTCGGTCAGCAGTGCGCACGCCTTGCCGAGGCCCTTCGACTTGATGTAGCTCGTCGGGTAGAGCATTTCCTGCATGCCGGGGCCGCCCTTCGGCCCTTCATAGCGCACGATCACCACGTCGCCGGCCTTGACCTTGTCGGCGAGGATGTTTTCCACCGCTTCGTCCTGCGATTCGGTCACGTGAGCCGTGCCTTCGAACACGAGGATGCTGTCGTCCACGCCCGCGGTCTTCACCACGCAGCCGTCGAGCGCGATGTTGCCGGTCAGCACGGCGAGGCCGCCCTCCTTCGAGAACGCATGCTCGAACGAGCGGATGCAGCCTTCGGCGCGGTCCGAGTCGAGGCTCGGCCAGCGCGTGTTCTGGCTGAATGCGACCTGCGACGGAACGCCGGCCGGGCCAGCCATGTAGAACGTCTTGACCGCTTCGTCCTGGGTGCGCGTGATATCCCATTGCGCGAGCGCGTCGCCGAGCGTCGGCGTGTGCACGGTCGGCACGTCGGTGTGCAGCTTGCCGGCGCGCTCGAGTTCGCCCAGGATCGCCATGATGCCGCCGGCGCGGTGCACGTCTTCGATGTGGTACTTATTCGTGTTCGGCGCGACCTTGCAGAGCTGCGGCACGACGCGCGAAAGGCGGTCGATGTCGGTCATGCCGAAATCGATGCCCGCTTCCTGCGCAATGGCCAGCAAGTGGAGGATGGTGTTGGTCGAGCCGCCCATGGCGATGTCGAGCGTCATGGCGTTTTCGAACGCCTTGAAGCCCACCGAGCGCGGCAGCACGCGCTCGTCTTCCTGCTCGTAGTACTGGCGCGCGAGTTCGACGATGCGGCGGCCGGCGCGCTTGAAGAGCTGTTCGCGGTCCGCGTGCGTGGCGACCACGGTGCCGTTGCCCGGCAGCGAGAGGCCCAGCGCCTCGGTCAGGCAGTTCATCGAGTTGGCCGTGAACATGCCCGAGCACGAACCGCAGGTCGGGCAGGCGGAGCGCTCGACTTCGGCCACTTCGGCGTCGGAGTATTTGGTGTCGGCCGCGATCACCATGGCGTCGATCAGGTCGAGCTTCTTGACTTCGATGGCCTTCGTGACCGGGTTCGCGAGGCGCGTCTTGCCCGCTTCCATCGGACCGCCCGAGACGAAGATCACGGGGATGTTCAGGCGCATGGCGGCCATGAGCATGCCCGGGGTGATCTTGTCGCAGTTCGAGATGCAGACCATGGCGTCGGCGCAGTGCGCGTTGACCATGTATTCGACCGAATCCGCGATGATGTCGCGGCTCGGCAGCGAATACAGCATGCCGTCGTGGCCCATGGCGATACCGTCATCGACGGCGATCGTGTTGAATTCCTTGGCCACGCCGCCCGCGGCTTCGATTTCGCGCGCAACGAGCTGGCCGAGGTCTTTCAGGTGCACGTGGCCGGGAACGAACTGGGTGAACGAGTTGACGACCGCGATGATCGGCTTGGCGAAGTCCTCGTCTTTCATGCCGGTGGCGCGCCAGAGGGAGCGCGCACCTGCCATGTTGCGGCCGGCGGTGGAGGTTTTGGAACGGTATGCGGGCATTGTGGCTGTAGAAGAAAAATCGCAGAAAGGAAGCGGGCCACGGGATTGAGGGCCCCACGCACGCCCTTGCGAACAACCTCTTGAGCTGCGCTCTGGGCAGAACTGGTCATTATCCCACAGGGATGGGCGCCCCGCTGGATCGGCCGGCGGCGGTCGCTGGGTGCAGCTGGTACGCCCGAAGGCACCCCCGAGGCGTCGGCCGTTTTCTCAGGGTTGCCGAACCTTGCCGAATCCACCCGCCTGCACCACTATTCTTCGTCAAACCCGCGTGACGGAGAGAGCCCATGTCCCTGCAGAACATCAAGCACGTCGTTGTCGTGATGTTCGAGAACCGATCGTTCGACACAATGCTTGGCGGCTTGTACACGAACGGCAGCAGCCCCACCCATTTCCTGCCCGCGGCCAGCGCGGAACGGCCATTCGATGGGCTCACGATGGGCCTGAGCAACCCGACGAAGGCAGGCGGCACCATCGCCGCCACCATGCCGGCCTCGACGGCCACGCTGCCCGACCCCGATCCGCAGGAGACGTTCGCGAACGTGCGCGTGCAACTGCTCGGCAACGCGGCAGGCGCGACGCCCATGTCGGGCTTCGTGCAAGACTACGAAACGACCGCGACGACGGACGCGAGCCAGGTCATGCAGTGCCACAGCCCGGATCAGCTGAAGGTGCTCTCGACACTCGCGCGCGAATACGCCGTCTGCGACGCCTGGTTCGCTCCCGTGCCGAGCCAGACCTGGCCGAACCGCGCCTTCGCCCACGCGGGCACGTCGAACGGCCACGTCGACAACGGTGCGCCGCCCGACCCGTTCGACTGGCAAGTACGCACCATCTTCAACGTGCTGGGCGACATGGGCACGAGCTGGGCCGTGTATAGCGCCGCCCTCGTCGCGCCCTCGCTCACGCTCACCATGTTCCCGACGTTATGGGATGCGAAATATAAGGCCAACTTCCAGCGCTTCAGCAACTTCGTCTCCGACTGCGAGAACAACACGCTGCCGCAGTATTCGTTCATCGAGCCGCGCTTTCTGCTCGACCCCAACGACCAGCACCCGCCACACGACGTCTATGCGGGCGAGAGCTTTCTCTACGACATCTGGCACGCGTTGAGCACGTCGCCCGCATGGCCCGAAACGCTGCTGGTGATCACCTACGACGAGCACGGGGGCACCTACGACCACGTGCTGCCGCCCGCCAACGCCGTAGCGCCCGATGCCGCGAGCAATCCCGGCGACCAGAACTTCGCCTTCGACAGCTTCGGCGTACGCGTGCCGGCGGTCGTGGTGTCGCCGTATATCGCACCGGGCACCGTGTTCCGCTCACCGGGCGCCACACCCTACGACCACACGTCGATTCTCGCCACACTGCGCGACTGGCTCGGCATCGCGCCCGCCGACATGCTCGCGAGTCAGCGCGTGGCCGCCGCGCCCACCCTCGCTCCGCTGCTCACGCTGGACGCGCCGCGCACCGACCTGCCGGCCATCGCCGCGCCGCCCGCTTCCGGGTTCATCGCCACCAATCTCGCCCGCCCGCTCAACGACCTGCAAAAGAGTCTCGTGAGCGGCACGGCGCGGCGCTCTGGGCTCGACCCGGCAGCCACGCTCGGGACCATGTCGACGCGCCAGCACGCCGTGGACTTCTTCCACAACCTGCTTTCGTCCGACCAACCCTGAGCCGACGAGGAAACCCAAAGCCGCCTCAGGCTTCGCCCAGGCCTTCCTGTGAAATCGACGCGAGCAGCACGTCCGAAAACGCGTTGGCGGCGAGCGTGCTCGATGCCCGCCGCTGCTTGAGCAGCGCGACGGTGCGCTGTGGCAACGCCGGCGTGACCGGCAGCGTGACGAGCCCGCGATGCTCGCGCAGCACCGCCGAAGGCAGCAGCGTGGCGAGCGTGCAGCGCCGGTCCGAAGCCGCGCCGCGCCCCTTCAATAGACGTCGCGCAGGTAACGCTTGTCCCGCCCGAGTGCACTAACGTAGTCGTGCGCGGCCTCGGCGCTCATGCCGCCATGGTCCGCCACTACCTCCCTGAGCGCCGTATCCACGTCCTTCGCCATGCGGCTTGCATCGCCGCACACGTAGAGGTGCGCCCCTTCCTGCAGCCATGCCCATAGCTGCGCGCCCTGCTCGCGCATGCGGTCCTGCACGTAGACCTTCTCGCTCTGGTCGCGCGAAAACGCGAGGTCGAGCCGGTCGAGGTGGCCGTCCTTGCGCATTTGCTCGAGTTCGTCGCGGTAGTAGAAGTCGGTGGCCGCGTGCTGCTCGCCGAAGAAGAGCCAGTTGCGGCCCGTGTCGCCGCGCGCCTGCCGCTCGTGCAGGAAGGCGCGGAAGGGAGCGACGCCCGTGCCGGGGCCGACCATGATCATCGGCGCGTCGCCGTTGCGCGGCGGCCGGAAATGCGTGCTCTTCTGCACGAACACCGGGACGCTGCCCTCCTGCGCGCGGTCCGCGAGGAAGGTCGAGGCCACGCCCTTGCGCTCGCGGCGGCCGTTGTTGTAGCGCACGGCCGAAACGGTCAGATGCACTTCGCCGGCATGGGCTTTCGGGCTCGACGAAATCGAATAGAGCCGCGGCTGCAGGCGCTTGAGCATGCCGAGCAGTTCGGGCGCGCTCATGTCGACGGGATATTCGTGGAGCACGTCGGCGAGCTGCTGGCCCCACAGCCAGTTGCGCAGATCGCCCTTGCGTGAATCGTCGAGCATCTCGGCGAGGCCCCGCGAGCGCGTGCGCGCCGCAATGAACGCGAGCGCATCGGGGCTCGGGCGCGCGATCTCGTAGTACTTGCCGAGCGCCTCGCCGAGGCGCATCTCGCCGTGGCCGCTCACGGCGACCGGCGTGTCGGCGGCGAGGCGCGTGAGGTCCAGCAACTCGTCGACGAGCGCGGGACAGTTGGTGGGCCACACGCCGAGCGCGTCGCCCGCTTCGTAGTCGAGGCCCGCCTCGCCCGTTGCGAGCGAGAAGTAGCGCGTGTCCTTCGTCGCGCCCTTCATGTTCAGGCGCACGTTCTTCAGCAGCTTCGAGGCGGCCGGGCGTGCCTTCGTCGCCGCACAGCCTGGCAGCACCTCGGGAATCGAACCGTCGGCGGGCACCGCGTGCAGCGCCGCGTCCTCCTGCTTGATGCGCACGACAATGCGCTCGAGCCAGGCGTCGGCGGCGCTCTGGTATTCGCTGTCGCAATCCACGCGCTCCATGAGACGCGTGGCACCCAGCGCTTCGAGGCGCGCGTCGAGCTTGCGCCCGTGGCCGCAGAACGCGTCGTAGTTGCGGTCGCCGAAGGCGAGCACGGAAAAGCGCAGCGAGCCGAGGCGCGGCGCGTTGTCCGCCGCGAGCGCACTCCAGAAGGCCGCACCGTTGTCGGGCGCGTCGCCGTCGCCGAACGTGCTCGTCATCAGGAGGACGTATTGCACCTTGGCGAGGCTCCCGAGCGGGTAATCGGCCATGCAGGCCGTGCGAATCTCGAAGCCCGACTCCATCAGTTGCGTCGCGTATTGCTCGACGAGCGATTCGACGTTGCCCGTCTGCGAGGCCCACAGCAGCACGACCTTGGGGCGCGTATGGGCGATGCGCACGCCATGCGGCTTTTCTTCCGGTGCACCCGGCACGGCGAGCGCAGCCGTGCGCGCGACAGGCTCGCCGCGGCTGAAGAGGCCCGCCAGCAGTCCGTCCAGCCACACGCGTGTGTCGGCGGGAAACGGCGCGTGCGCGGGCAGCATGGGCACGCCAACGGGCTCGGCCGCCCGCAACGCGCGCAGGCCGCCGACAAAGCCCGCGAGATACTGGCGTTGCGCGTCGTCCAGCTGCGGCGCAGCGACGTCGTCGAGACCGAGTAGCGTCGAAAAGGCATCGATACGGGACATGTCGAGTTCCTGAGACGGGTGGGCGGCTTTCGGCGCGCGGGCGTCGAACGCGCCCGACGCAACGGCGGCATCGGTGCCATCCGGTACGCGCGCGGTCTCGCGCGGCGCGGATGGCGGGCCGACGCGCGAGAGCGCGACCGCGCAGAATTTCAATTCGGGCTGCTGGGAAATCGGGTCGATCGCGTCGCTCGTGACCGCGTTCACGCAAAGCTCCTCGCCATACACGTCGTTCCAGTGCATCGGCGCGAAGCAGTTGCCGGGACGCACACGCTCGGTCACCACGGCGGGCAACACCACGCGGCCGCGGCGCGAGCGCACTTCCACGCGGTCCTTCGCGGCAATGCCGAGCGCGGCGGCATCCTCGGGATGAATCTCGACGAACGGGCCCGGGTTGAGCTTGTTGAGCATCGGCACCTTGCCGGTCTTCGTCATGGTGTGCCACTGGTGCTGCAGGCGACCCGTGTTGAATACGACCGGGAACGTGCCATCGGGCAGTTCGGCAGGCGCAACATGCGGACGCGCGAAGAACACGCCCTTGCCGTGCGGCGTGGCGAATGCGATATGGGGACGCGTGCCGTCGGCGTTTTCCTTGAGCGTCTGGCTCACGCCGTCGTTCACATAGCGCAGCGGGTTGCGATCGCTCGCGGCATCCGGCGCGATGGGCCATTGCAGCGGCGTTTCGCGCAATTTCGCGTGGCTCGCGCCGCGCAGGTCGTAGCCCGTCTTCGGGTTCGCGAAGCGCGTGATTTCGTCGAACACCTCGGCAGCGCTCGCGTAGCTGAACGCCTGCGCAAAACCCATCGCGCAGGCTACGCGCGCGATGATCTGCCAGTCGGGCAGCGCCTCGCCCGGCGGCTCGACGGCCTGCTGCATGAGCGTCATGTTGCGCTCGGAGTTGATCATCACGCCCTCGGCCTCGGCCCAGAGCGCGCCGGGCAGCAGCACGTCGGCGTACTGATTCGTTTCGGTGTCCAGAAAAGCGTCCTGGGCGATCACCAGTTCGGCGGCCCTCAGGCCCGCTACCACCGTTTGGCGGTTCGCAACGCTCGCCACCGGGTTCGTGCAGATGATCCAGCACGCCTTGATCTCGCCCGCGGCCATGCGCGAGAACATGTCGACGGTGCCGCCGCCCACTTTCACGGGCAGCGTGCCGGGCGCCACGCCCCACGCCGCTTCGACGAACGCGCGGTCTTCTTGCGCGAGCACCGTGCGCTGGCCGGGCAAGCCGGGGCCCATGTAGCCCATCTCGCGCCCGCCCATGGCGTTGGGCTGCCCCGTGAGTGAGAACGGACCGCTGCCGGGGCGGCATATTTTGCCCGTCGCGAGATGCAGGTTGCAGATCGCGTTCGTGCTCCACGTGCCGTGCGTGCTCTGGTTCAGGCCCATGGTCCAGCAGCTCATCCACTCGGGCGCCTCGCCAATCATCTGCGCGGCGCGGCGAATGTCGTCGACGGCCAGACCCGTGATTTCGGCGACCTTTTCCGGCGTGTAGTCGTCAAGGAACGCGGGCATCGCGTCCCATCCTTCGGTGTGCTGTGCAATGAAGTCCGCATCGGTGTGGCCGTTCCCGTGCAGCAGGTGCAGCAGGCCATTGAGCAGCGCGAGATCGGTGCCCGGCGCGATCTGCAGGAACAGTGACGCCTTCTCGGCGGTCGCCGTGCGGCGCGGGTCCACGACGATGAGCTTCGCGCCCGCCTTCACGCGCTCCATCATGCGCAGGAACAGGATCGGATGACAGTCCGCCATGTTCGCGCCGATCACGAAGAAGAGGTCGGCGCGGTCGAAGTCCTGATAGGAACCCGGCGGCCCGTCTGCGCCGAGCGAGAGCTTGTAGCCGCTGCCCGCGCTCGCCATGCACAGGCGCGAGTTCGACTCGATGTTGTTGGTGCGCACGAAGCCTTTGGCGAGCTTGTTCACGAGGTACTGCGCCTCGATCGACATCTGCCCGGAAACGTAGAACGAGAGCGCGTCGGGGCCGTGCGCATCAAGCGTCGAGCGCAGCCGGCGCGCCGTATCGGCGATCGCCTGCGCGAGCGGCAGCGGCACCGGGTCCTCGTCGCGGGCGTGGCGCACGAAGGCACGCTCGAGGCGCCCCGACTTGCGCAGCGCCACGTGCGCCGACGAACCCTTCGTGCAGAGGCGGCCGAAGTTGGTCGGATGCTCGGCGTCGCCGGAAATCTTCGCGACCTGGCCGTCCTCGACGTGCAGGACCATCCCGCAGCCTACGCCGCAGTACGGGCAAACGCTCTTTACGCTCTCGCTGCTCATGCGGTCGATCGATATCAGCTTGAAACAGATTCGGGGCGCACCGCGCATCCTGCGCGCCGCGCGTTTGTCATTTCATTCGGGCAATCAGGCGGCAATCCAAACCTGACCGTTTTCCACGCGGGCGGGGAACGCATTGACCGAATGCTGCGGCGCTTCGATGCACTCGCCAGTGGACAGATCGAAGTGATGCTTGTAGATGGGCGAGGCCACCACGACGCGCTCGCCAAAGCTGCCCACGAGCCCGCGGGAGAGCACGGCCGCGTGCGAGTTCGGATCGTAGTTGCCGATGGCGTACACGCGCGCGTCGCCGTCGTCGACATGAAACACGGCGACCTGCTCGCCTTTAACGAGCGCACACACGCCGGTGTTCGGCACGATGTCGTCGAGCGTGCAGACGGGAACCCAGTTGCCTTGACTATGTTCGTTGCTCATTTCGTACTCCTCGGTTCGATGAAAGGGAATCAGACGGCTTCGACGACGACGGGAATGCCGGACAGCGCCTCATGTCGCTTGTATTGCGGCGCCGCTTGCGGGACCTGCGTGCGCTCCTCGGGCGTAGCCGGACGAATCTGGCCGCGCTCTTCGATGAAGGTGACGTGCTGATCACCCGCATCGCTATTGACGAAGTGGCGGAAGCGGCGACGCGTTTCAGGATCGGTCACGGCCTTCTTCCATTCGCATTCGTAGGTGTCCACCACGAGCTGCATTTCCGCTTCGAGTTCGGCGCCAAGGCCCAGCTTGTCGCGCACGACCACGTCGATCAGATAGTCGAGGCCGCCTTCGAGGTTGTCGCGCCAGACGCTCGTACGCTGCAGGCGGTCGGCCGTGCGCACGTAGAACATGAGGAAACGATCGACGTAGCGCACCAGGGTAGCCTGATCGAGATCGGCAGCGAGCAGTTCCGCGTGGCGCGGCTTCATGCCGCCGTTGCCGCACACGTAGAGGTTCCAGCCCTTCTCGGTGGCGATGATGCCGACGTCCTTGCCTTGCGCCTCCGCGCATTCGCGCGTGCAGCCCGAGACGCCGAACTTGATCTTGTGCGGCGCGCGTAGACCCTTGTAGCGGTTCTCGAGTTCGATCGCGAAGCCCACCGAGTCGCCCACGCCGTAGCGGCACCACGTCGAGCCCACGCACGACTTCACGGTGCGCAGGGCCTTGCCGTATGCGTGCCCCGATTCGAAGCCGGCGGCGATCAGTTCTTCCCAGACGAAAGGCAACTGCTCGACGCGCGCACCAAAGAGGTCCACGCGCTGGCCGCCCGTGATCTTCGTGTACAGGCCGTACTTCTTCGCCACCTGACCCACGGCGATGAGGCCCTCCGGCGTGACCTCGCCGCCCGGCATGCGCGGCACCACCGAATACGTGCCGTCGCGCTGAATGTTGGCGAGGTAATAGTCGTTCGAATCCTGCAGGCTCGCGTGCTCCTTCTTCAGCACGAATTCGTTCCAGCAGGACGCCAGAATCCCGGCCACGGCCGGCTTGCAGATATCGCAGCCCAGCCCTTTGCCATGCTTCGCGAGCAGTTCGCCGAAGGTCTTGATGCCCTCCACGCGCACGAGGTGATACAGCTCCTGGCGCGAATAGTGGAAGTGCTCGCAAAGGTGATTATTGACGGCGAGCCCCTGGCGCTTCATCTCCGACTTCATGATCTGCGTGACGAGCGGCACGCAGCCGCCGCACGACGTGCCGGCGTTGCACGCCCCCTTCACCGCGGCGATGGTCGTCGCGCCTTCCTGCACGGCCGCGCAGATTTGCGCCTTCGACACGTTGTTGCACGAGCAGATCTGTGCGGCGTCGGGCAGCGCTTCCACGCCGATCGCGGGCTTGGCCTTGCCGTCGGCCTGCGGCAGGATCATGAATTCGGGCGACTCGGGCAACTCGATGCCGTTGAGCATCATCTGCAGCAGCGTGCCGTATTCGCTCGCGTCGCCCACCATCACCGCGCCGAGCAGCTTCTTGCCGCAATCGGACACGACGATCTTCTTGTAGACCTGGCGGCGCTCGTCGGCGTAGCGGTAGGAACGGCTGCCGGGCGTCTTGCCGTGCGCGTCGCCGATGCTCGCCACGTCCACGCCCATCAGCTTGAGCTTGGTGCTCATGTCGGCGCCCGCGAAGCTCGATGCCTCGCCCGTCAGCGCCCTGGCGGCGATGCGCGCCATGTCGTAACCGGGGGCGACGAGGCCGAAGATCTGCCCTTGCCAGAGGGCACATTCGCCGATGGCGTAGATGTTCGCGTCGCTCGTACGGCACTGGTCGTCGATCACGATGCCGCCGCGCGCGCCGATTTCGAGGCCGCAGGCGCGGGCGATTTCGTCGCGCGGGCGAATGCCGGCCGAAAACACGATCATGTCGGCATCGAGGTGCGTGCCGTCGGCGAACTGCATGCGGTTGGCGGCCGTTGCGCCGTCCGCCGTTTTACCGTCCACGATCGCCAGCGTGTTCTTCTGCGTGTGCACGCTCACGCCGAGTTCTTCGATCTTGCCGCGCAGCATGCGGCCGCCGTCGTCGTCGACCTGCACCGCCATCAGGCGCGGCGCGAATTCCACCACGTGCGTCTCGAGGCCCAGGTCGCGCAGGGCCTTTGCGCATTCGAGACCGAGCAGACCGCCGCCCACCACTACACCCGACTTCGCGCTCGCGCCGCGCGCCTGCATCGCTTCGAGATCGTCAATGGTTCGGTAGACGAAGCAATCGGCGCGATCGTTGCCCGCAATGGGCGGCAGGAACGCCGAGGAGCCGGTGGCCAGCACGAGCTTGTCATACGAAAGCGTCTCGCCGTTGGACACCTCGATGGTGCGCGCTTCGCGATCGATCGATACAGCTCTGGCGTTCAGCACGAGACGCACATTCGCGCGATCGAAGAAGCCGGGCGCTACGAGCGAGAGATCGCCCGCCGACTTGCCTGCGAAGAATTCGGAGAGGTGCACGCGGTCGTACGCGGGGCGCGGTTCCTCGCAGAGCACGGTCACGCGCGCGTTGGGCGCGCCGTCCGCAAGGATGCACTCGAGAAATTTGTGGCCCACCATGCCGTGGCCGACGACGACGATCTCCATCGCGGCCGAGCTGTTCACTTCGTTCGTTGCTTGCACCATGCTGAGCCCCTGCCAATAAAAAAGGCGTCCCGCGATTCCAGCTTGCGCGAAGCCAGATTCGGGGGACGCCGTTGTCCTGAATACGAAACCCTTGTGCGCCGCGCTACTGCTTGCGGCCGAATCCTCATTGATTCGCGTGGCACTTGCTGCGAAGCAATACGCAAGCACTGTGCCAATCTGCGCGCATTCCGTGCAAACGCCCCGTCCGGCGGAGTTCGCCGGCTGGTGAGCGGGGCGTCCGCCACAACGCCCGCGCGCGCATCGTGATGCAGGCCAGCACAAGATTGGTGCCCTGCAGCACATTGACTGTGCGCCCTGGGCGTGCAGGTTGTGGCGTCGTCGATTGTGGCCGGCGCCCACGGACGGGCGGCGCGAGCGCGCGTAAATTGGTCTGGAACTTGCGTGCGCCCGAGCGCCCGGCAACGTTGCCGGGCATGCAACCTGAGGCCGCGCTTCGCGCCTCGACTCGAACACACCGGACAATGGCGTCCCCTCGTCGCAAGCGGCGAGCGGACGCCATTTGTCTTATGGCGCTGCCCATGCGGTGCGCCAATACAAAGGAAGACGACGATGATGACGGGCAACGAAGGCAAGGTCACGCTGGTGAGCGCAGGTCCGGGCGATCTCGACCTGCTCACCCTGAAGGCGGCGAAGGTGCTCGCGAGCGCCGACGTCGTGCTGCTCGACGATCTCGTGAATCCGGAAATCGTCACGCTCGCGCCGCAGGCCCGCGTGATCCGCGTGGGCAAGCGCGGCGGCTGCCGGTCCACGCCACAGGCCTTCATCGAGCGGCTGATGCAGCGCTACGCGCGCCGCGGCTTGCACGTAGTGCGGGCGAAAGGCGGCGACGCGCTGCTGTTCGGCCGCGCAGGGGAAGAACTCGCGGCGCTGCGCCGGGCGGGCGTGAGGGTGGAAATCGTGAACGGGGTGTCCTCGGCGTTCGCGGCAGCGGCGGGACTCCGCGTGTCGCTCACGCATCGCGATCATTGCCAGGGCGTGATCTTCGTGACTGCGCATCTGCGCGACCACAGCGAACCGGACTGGCACGCGCTCGCCGCGACGGGCATGACGCTCGCCATCTATATGGGCATGAGCCGCATCGAGTCCCTGTGCGCAACGCTCGTGGGCGCGCTGCCCACAACGACGCCCGCCGCCGTCGTGCAGTGGGCGGGCAGCGCGAACGAGCGGCGCGTCACGGGCACGCTCGGCACGATCGCAGCGCATGCTCGTGCAGCAGGCCTCGGCAGCCCCGCCATCATCCTCGTGGGCAACGCGATTGGCGAGGCGGCTTCGTTCGCCATTTCGCCTGCGTCGTTCGGCGTGCATTCGCACGCATCGAGTATCGAAGAGCTGCGTCGACGCGCGTAAACGCGTTGGCGGCCCGACGCTCACGCGCGGGCCGCATCCTGCTAACGACCCAGTTCTCAGTTGCTTGCGCTCGCCTGGGCGCCCTGCACGACGGCCTGGGCCATCGCCGGCTCCTGGGGCAGCGCCCATTCGAGCCAGCGTGCGCGATGCAGCACCACGAGTCCGAATGCGGCCGCCGCGATCAGGCCGAACGTCGCGAAGCCCATCTGGTAGCTGCCGGTGCTCTCCTTGGCGATGCCCATGATGACCGGCAGATAGAAGCCGCCGATTCCCCCCGCCGCGCCGATGATGCCCGACATCAGCCCGGTGCGGCCCTGCCAGCGGCGCGGGACGAGCTGGAACGTCGCGCCGTTGCCGAGACCGAAGCACACGTAGGTGAAGGCGAGCAGCGCAATGCCCGCGGCGAACGGCGGCATCCACAGCGCGAATGCGAAGTCGCACACCGAGATCGCGGCAAGCAGCACCACGAGTGCGCGCACGCCCGAAATGCGATCCGCGATCAGGCCGCCGAGCGGGCGCACCATCGCACCGGTCAGCGCGAGCAGCGACATCATCACGCCGGCTTCGAGCTTGGGCACCTGGTAGAGCGAAATCAGCAGCGTCGAGACATAGGACGACATGCCGACGAAGCCGCCGAACGTGATGCTGTACACGAGCATCACGACCCACGTGTCGCCTTCGGTCAGTACCGCGCGATAGTGGCGCGGCAACACGGCGATGGCGAGCAGCGCGCCGAGCACCGGCAGCAGCAGAACACCGGTCTTGCCCGCGCCGAACAAGCCTGCATGCACGGCAAGCACGAGCGCGATCAACCCGGCGAGCGTGATGCCGAACGAGCGCAACGCCTGCGGCGCGCTGCCGGACTTCTGGCCGAGATCGCGAGCCCAGAAGATCACTGCCGTCGCGGCGAGCGCGAGCAGCGGGAGCGCCGCGCCCGTGGCGCGCGCCCATCCATAGTGGCTCGCGAGGCCCGGGAAGAGGAAGCCGTCGAGCACGGCGCCAATATTGCCGGCCGCGGCGAGGCCGAGCACGAGGCCCTGCACCTTCGGCGGATAGTTGCTGCCCGCCATGGGCAGCGCCACGGCGAAGCTCGCGCCGCCCACGCCGAGCAGCACACCGAGCACGAGCAGCAAGGTATAGGACGGCGTGCCCGGCATCATCAGCAGCACGGCGGCGGGGATGGCGGAAAGCGCGATGCCCATCAGCGCGACACGGCGGCCGTCGTAGGCCTGATAGAGATTGCCGAGCGTCACGCGCAGAATCGCCGCGCCGAGCACCGGCACGGCCACGAGCAGGCCCAGTTCGCCCGGCGTCATCGCAATGTCCTTCTGGATGAACGGCGCGAGCGGGCCGAACATCACCCACACCGTGAAGCCGGTGTCGAAGTACAGGAAGCACGCGACGAGCGCGCGCCAGTTACCGCTCTTGAGCGAACTTACCAGGTCTTTCACGAGGTTCTCCCCAATAGTGGATCTCAACCCGCCAGGCGGGCATGCATCCGTTGATTTCGGAATCCAGAATGTCTTTCGGGCGCACTATTGTGCGTTTCGGGCTTGCCGACCACGCCCTGCACGAGCCTGTCCATTTCGCCTATTACGTGCGCGAGTTCCGCCGTGATCACCGCGAATTCGCGGCCGAACTGGCCGGCGCGAGCGGCAGCCACCCGTGCATTGAGCGCGACGATGTTCGCGCGCAGTGAAATGGCAGCGAGTTCGTCGACAATGCCGGCCTGGCGCTTCGCAGCGGCGGCTTCCACACTACGCAGTTCGTCCTGGTACGCCTGGGTCAGCGCTTGCAACAGTTCGAGCAGCGGCGTGGCGGCAGCGGTGAGTTCCGTCACGGCTGCCTCGCACCCGCTATCGGCCGCTGCGAATTGGACTGAGCGCTCGAGGCACGCGCACGCGTGGGCAGCGAGTTGCATGAACGCGCGTATACGCTCGTCGGCCTTGCGCGCGCCGAAGTAGAGTTCGCGCAACGCCGTCGAGAACACGCCGGGAAAATGATCGTCACCGTCTACTAGCCGCGTGTGCGAAGCCGCGAACGTGTCGAGGCAGTCGCGCGCGACGACGAGCGCGGCCGTGTCGCCGCGCAAGCCGAGCAGCGCATGCAGGACCACGCGCTGCGAGAGCATGCGCTGGCGCCCGGCCAGATTGATGAGTTCGCCGACGATTTCCGCAGAGATGTCAGGTATCGGTTCCCGCATGGTCATCTTTAGTTGTCCAAATCGCATCGCCAGGTGTTTGTCGGAACCACGGCGTTTGTGCGACGCGCATAAAAAAAGCGTCCCGAAGCGCACCCGCCACGCACGCTGTGCCGTGGAGTGCCGCTTCGGGACGCCGTTGCCCCGCACGATCGAATGATCCCGCGCACCGCGGGACGATGATGCAATTCATTGGAGCCGTCATTGGCTCCGGTAGCGACAAAGCAATAGGTATGCCACCCGCTCCACATGCAAACCGCGCGCCCCGCATAACGCCCGGCTGGCGCGGGTTTCACGGCCCACGCAGCGCGCGTAGCTCGCGAAACGGCGACCGACTGCGCGCCACCAATCGTGTGCTTCAGGTGACTGCTGCTGGTGCACTGCAACGAAGCCCCGCACCATCGCCGGGCACTATCTTGCCCTCCGGCGCTACCGCACTACTCTGTAAACATGGATGGGTGGGCCGCGCCAGCGCTCATGCGCAACGCCGGCCTGGGAGGTGCATCATGAAGGCAACCGCAATCGCCCTCACGCTCGCATGGGGCGCCGTCAGCCTTGGAGGGCTCGTTATCCCGTCTGCGGCGAGCGCCGCGAATCAAGCGACGATTGCTATCGTCTCCGGCACTTACGGCAGCAACTGCGGCGCGCCACACGGCAATGTCACGCGCGATCTCGCCGCGCACTGTGACGGTTTGCGAACCTGCAGCTATCCGGTGTCGATGGTCGCCGCGCAGTCAGACGGCTGTCGCAATGACTATCTCGCCGAGTGGCGCTGTGGCGGTCATGAATTCCACAACGCCGCACTGGCTCCCGGTGCGGGCGACGGCGATCGACTCATTCTCAGTTGCGAGCCTTCGAGTGGTCCGGGGCATTGAGGCCTGCAAACAAGAATCAGAATCAGAAACGCAACCCGCGCATGACGCCATTTTCAGCGCACTGCTAACCACTTTTTTCGCCGGTCCAAAGCGGGCCGCGCGTTCATTGTCCCTTTTCAGTGCGTGTAATAGACTCAATTCGACGACGCGCTCCGCACAACTCACAGGCGACTGCAAACATCGTAGAGTCGTGCTCCCTGTCACGGGGTCATGCCAGGAAGGAGCGCAACGTCGGCGGACAGTTTCTCGTACTACCTGGAATTCCGGCGGGCCTCGCCGGAACGCGATAGGAGCCTGGGCGCGTCTGGATTGCACGCCCGGTCAGCGAGGAGACACAAACGATGCTGCTGCCCACTAGATCAACGCCGAAGGCGCAGTCCCGGGATTTGCTCGATGTCCTGATTCGCGCCGCGCTCATTGCCGTCCTGGCGATGTTCTGCTTTCGCATCTTCGCCCCGTTCCTCGACCTCATGGTGTGGTCCGTGATTCTCGCGGTCACGCTATATCCGCTGCAAACGAAGCTGCAGCGCAGCTTCCCTCACAAGGATGGACTCATCGCCACGCTCATCATTCTCCTGGCGTTCGCCGTGATCCTCGCACCCACCTGGCTGCTCGGTGTCGCCGTCGCCGATTCGATCGAACATGCCATGAGCGTCGCGAAGGGGGGCACGTTTCATATCCCGCCTCCCGCCGACTCGATCGCTCACTGGCCAATCGTCGGTCAGCGCGTATACGACTTCTGGATGCAGGCGTCGACCGACATCGCCGGTCTCGTGCAGCGGTTCGCGCCGCAACTGAAGGCGGCTGGCCTTGCGCTGCTCGGCACGATCACCGGGCTTGGCGCCGCGCTGCTGATTTTCTTCGTAGCCCTGATCGTTGCGGGCATTCTCATGGCCCACGGCGAGTCAGGCTATCGCAGTACGGTGCAGATCGCGTCGCGCGTTTCCGGCCCGGAAAACGGCCCGCAAATCGCCGACCTTTGCACTGCCACGATTCGCGCCGTCGCCCAGGGCGTGGTGGGCATCGCGTTCATCCAGATGGTGTTGATCGGCGTCGGCTTTATCGTGATGGGCATTCCCGGCGCAGGCCTGCTCGCGCTGGCCGTGCTGCTGATCGGCATCATGCAGCTGCCCGCCACCCTCATTACCGTGCCCATCATTATCTTCGTGATCATGACGCAGGGCGTGAGCACGGCAACCATCGTCTTCGCCGTTTACGAGTTCGTCGCCGGTCTCGCCGACAACGTACTCAAGCCGCTGCTGCTTGGCCGCGGCGTGGCCGTGCCGATGCCCGTGGTGCTGATCGGCGCCATTGGCGGCATGGTCACGGGCGGCGTAGTCGGCCTTTTCATCGGCCCGGTGATGCTCGCCGTCGGCTATCAACTGTTCTGGCGCTGGGTGAAAGACCAGCCGCAAGCCGAGCACGCACGAGAAGAACAGCAGGCTTGAGCCGCGAGGCCGCCCTGTGATCCTCTGCGAGCGCCCTTACTGGCTCCCGCTCGGCGCCTGCTGCCTGAGCACGCTATTGGGCGCGTGCATGCGCGTGGGCCCCGATTTTCAGCCGCAACGCGAAAGCTGGAGCGAACACTGGAGCAGCGCGTCGATCGAGCAGGTCACGTCGATCGCGGCACAAGCCGACGCGCAACCCGACGCGCGGCAATGGTGGCGTGTATTCGGAGACGAAAATCTCGAACAGCTGATTGCCGCGGCCGACGCGAACAACGGCGACCTGAAGATCGCCGCCTTGCGCGTGATCGAGGCGCGCGCCCAACTCGGCATCGCGCTCGCAGGGCGTTACCCGCAGGTGCAGCAGGCCAACGCCGATGTGCTAGCCTCGGCGCGCAAACGCCACGACGGTTTCGACCCGCGTTCGGGTGCGTACTTTCAGTACGGTCTTGGCTTCAGCATCGGCTGGGAGCTGGACTTCTGGGGGCGCTTCAGCCGCGCGATCGAATCGGCCGACGCCTCGTTCTTCGCCGCCCGGGACAACCGCGAGGACGCGCTCGTGCTCGTTCACGCGCAGGTCGCGGACACCTATTTCACGCTGCGCACGACCGAAGCGCGCCTGCGCATTGCGCGCGAAAACGCGCAACTGCAAAAGCGCAGCTACGAGATCACGCAAAAGCTCTTCAAGAGCGGCGAAACCGACGAGCTCGATCTCGAGCAGGCGAAAACCCAGTATCTCGGCACGCTGAGCAGCGTTCCCGTGTTCGAAAGCCAGATCGCGGTGGCGCGTCACGCGCTCAGCGTGCTACTCGGGCGCCCCCCCGGCCCGCTCCCGGAGCTCGACGTGCAGCCGGCCAAGGCAGGCTTCGTCCCGCTCGTCGACCGTGCGGTGCTGGAGGACGTGCCCGCGAAGCTGTTGCTGCGCCGGCCGGACGTACGCGCCGCGGAGCAGCAGATGGCCGCGCAATCTGCGTTGATCGGCGTGGCGAAGGCCGACCTGTATCCGTCCATTTCGCTCGTTGGCTCACTCGCCTGGAGCGCCAGTTCGCTTGCGGGCGCGCCGAGCACGCTTGGCGTGGCGGGCGGGCCGAGCATCACATGGAACCTGTTCGATCACGGCCTCATCACGAACAACGTGCGCGTGCAGGACGCCCGTCTGCAGCAATTGATCGTCGCGTATCAGGACACCGTGCGCGACGCGGCGCGCGAAGCCGACGACGCCGCAACGGCGCTGAACGCGGCGCTGCAGCGAGACACGATCCTGCACGACGCGCAAGGCGCGGCGCAGCGCTCGCTCACGCTCGCCAATACGATCTATCGCGAAGGGTACTCGGACTTCCAGCGCGTGCTCGACGCGCAGCGCGCACTCTCCGCGCAGCAAGACGCGTTCGTCGTCAATCGCGGCAACGCCGTGAGCAGCCTGATTGCGCTGTACAAGGCCGTGGACGGCGGCTGGGATCTCGATCAGCCGCTCATCGATCCCGCGACCCGCGCCCAGATGCAGCGACGCACGGACTGGGGCGACCTGCTCGACGAACCGGCGTCGCCCGCTGCCGCGCAGGGTGCCGGCAACCGACAGGGCGGTCCGACACGATGAGCAGCGCGTCCGAACCTTCGAACCCGCGCGAGACGCAGCCGGCTTCCGACCCCTCCGGCAAGGCGCTCAAGTGGATTGTCATCCTGATTGTCGTCAGCCTGATCTGGTATCTGCTTGCCGATCGCTTCACGCCTTATACGCAGCAGGCGCGCATCGCAGCCTACGTCGTGCCCGTTGCGGCAGAAGTGTCGGGACGCGTGACGCGCGTGCTCGTGCACAACAACCAGGAGGTCAACGCAGGCGACGTGCTGTTCGAAATCGACAGCGAGCAATACCGTATTGCCGCCGACCGCGCGCGCGCCGACCTCGAATCGACGCGGCGGCAAATCGGCGCGAGCACGGCAGGCGTCGATTCGGCGCAAGCCTCATTGCGCGCGGCGCTCGCCAACGAGGTCAAGGCGCGCCAGGACAGCGACCGGCTCGAACGGCTGTACCGCGAAGACGAGGGCACGGTCTCGCTACGGCGGCTCGAAGTGGCGCGCGCCACGCACGAGCAGGCGCAAAGCCAGGTCGAAGCCGCCCGGGCCGAAGTCGAACGCGCACGCGAACAGCAAGGCGGCAACGAAGCGGAGAACGCCCAGTTGCGCAGCGCGGCGGGCGCGCTCGAAAAGGCCGAACTCGATCTCGCCAACACGCGTATTCGCGCGCGCCCGGCCGGCGTCATCACCGACCTGCGCACGGAAGTCGGCCAGTTCGCGGCCGCGGGCAATCCGGTCATGACGCTGATTGCCATTCACGATGTCTGGGTCAGCGCGGACATGACGGAGAACAATCTGGGCCGGCTCCATGCGGGCACGCCCGTCGCCATCGCGCTGGACGCGCTGCCGGGCGAAGTGTTCGCCGGACGCATCCGCAGCATCGGCTATGGCGTGAGCGTGGGACAGAGCACGCCGCCCGGCACCCTGCCGACCGTGCAGAATAGCCGCGATTGGCTGCGGCCCGCGCAACGCTTTCCCGTGATCGTCGAGTTCGACAGCGACGAGCGTGCACGGCTGCGTAACGTTCGCGTGGGCGGGCAGGCCGAAGTGATGGCGTTTCCGAGCGCCGGCAACCCGCTCAATCCGCTCGGCCGCGTGTTCCTGCGCGCGATGAGCTGGCTCTCCTACGTCTACTGAGGGGCGCCCATGCAAACGAGCCCATCGCTTCCCGGCCGCCGCGCGCTACGCGTGGCCTCCGGCACGGCGCTCACGCTTGCCATCAGCTTCGCGCTCGACTTTCCGATTCCGGTGATCGCGCCGGTGCTCGCCGTCTTTCTGCTGGTGACGCAGAACCGGCCGCTTTCGCTCAAGGCGGCGCTCGTTCTCGCCGTAGTCGTTCCGCTCACGACAGGCAGCGGCCTGCTGCTCGTCCCCGTTCTGCGCTATTACGTGTTCGGGGGCGTGTTGCTCGTCGGCCTCTGTCTCTTCCTGGCGTTCCGCGCCGGCCTGCGTGGCGGCAACAATCTCGTGGCGACATTCCTCGCGGCAGGCCTCACGATGATCAGCGCGGCAGGCGTGGCCGACCAGCAACTCGCGGCCACGGTGGTCGGCGCGCTCGTAAAGGGACTGCTGCTCGCGGTGCTCGTCTCGGTCCTGAGTCACGCGCTTTTTCCCGAGCCCGGCGCCGCGGGTGCGGGCGCTAAACCCGCCGCGCGCGTCATGCCGCCGGACGCAGCGTCGCGCATCGCCTTGCAGGCCGCGCTCGTGGTCATGCCCGCCTGGCTGCTGGCGATGAACGACCCCGCGAGCTACATGCCGATCATCATGAAGTCCGTGAGCCTCGGCAGGCAAACCTGCACCACGTCGGCACGCAGCGCAGCGCGCGAACTGCTCGGCTCCACGGCGCTCGGCGGACTGCTCGCCGTCGCGTTCTGGTTTGCGCTCAGGCTCTTCGTGAATATCTGGATGTTCTATCTCTGGATGCTGCTGTTCGGTCTGCTCGTGGCGCGCAAGCTATATCGCATCCGCCCTACGCGTTACTCGCCCGGCTTCTGGCTGAACAGTCTCGTCACCATGATCATTCTGCTGGGTCAGTCGGTCGAGGACAGCGTGGCGGGCAAGGACGTGTACCGCGCATTTGCCGTGCGCATGGCGCTCTTTCTCGCCGTCACCGCTTACGCGTGTCTGATGCTGCAGATAGTCGAGCGTTTCGCACGGCGCGGCGCAACCGCACTCAAGAGGAATACGCCATGAACGATGCGTCAACGAGCGCGGACCATGCCCCGAACGCACGCGAAATTCTGCTGGAACCGGGGCGGCGCCTGCTTCTGGGCGGCCTGCTTCTGGGCGGCCTGCTACTGCGCGGACTGGTCGGCGTGAAGGCGGCCTCACGCCATGCGCAATCGGGTGTGAGAAGGCTTTAAGCGAATTCGAGCAGGTGTAATCAGACCCAATCGGGCATCGGGACCCGGCAGGATCGAACATGACGAACACCACCGTCCGTTGGCTGCAACTGCGCATCGCGCTAGTGAAGACTGGCGTGGCGATGCTCGCCGCAGTGCTGCCGTGGCATGCGCACGCGCAGAACGTACCGGGCCAGCTGTCGAACCAGACCGTGATAGGCGGCAACATCAAGCAGCATGCGGACGCCGTGCTGTCCATCATGACCTACACCACGGTGCCGGACGTCACCACCAGCTCGCTTTCGATCAACAACGGCACCACCGGCAACCCGGGCTTCGGGCAAACACAGCTAGGCGGTGGTTTCACGCTGAGCCGGTCGTTTCCGTTGTACATGGAAGGCACGATCGCCTATAGCCGCTACGACCCGACGTTCATCGCGACCGACGGAACCGAGACACGCGCTGTGCCCACCAGGTGGAATACCTTCAGCGGCACGGTGGGGCTTGGTTGGGACTTCCGCATCACCAACGAACTCGTGTTTCGCCCGATCATAAACGGCACGATTGGCCGTGTTTCCAGCGATCTGCGAATCGGACAAACGCTGTTCAACCATGTCACGGACAGCAATCTCCAGTTCCTCAATAACGGCTATCTGGACGCGTATGGCTACGGCGGCTCGCTCATGCTCGACTATGAGCACTACCGAGAAAACTACGAAATCGATGCAGAACTACGCGCGACCGATATCTACCTGCGCAGCTTCGGCGGGAGTTCTGAAGCCGTTCAGGGTTCTGCGATGGCACAGCAAGTGAGCCTCTGGACGCGCTGGCGCGCGCCGACGGGTTGGCACGCGCTCGACAAGCCGGTGCGCTACGTGCTGGAGTTCGCCTACTCGCATTACTTCGGTGACAGCGCCGGGGTGCTCGGCTTCAACGAACTCACTTCGCTGGGCGTGGGCCTGGAACTCGACAGCAGCGCGCATCCCGTCATCATTACCCGAACGCGGGCGATGGTCCGCTATGTGTTTGGCCACAACGTGCGCGGCGTGTCGTTCGGGCTGGCGGTCAGCTTTTAGGAATTCGAACGATGGATGCGTGAGGTAAATTACGATGAGTCCGAGAGGTGAGCGTCAACTACATTCAACGGCAGGTTCCGCATCGAGGCGTCTCGCGCTCGCGGGCGTTTGGGCCTGTCTGCCGCCACTGGCGGGATGCCTACTACGCGGCGCCACCGGGCACCGTGGTCATGACGCCCGCCAGCTACGACCAGCGCATGGGGCGCCAGGGGATCGTTTTCCGATTGAACGCGGGGCCCGCGAACGCCGCCCCACCCGCTTACGCAACGTGCGCGGCAAACCCCGTGCGTTCCGGCGCAACGTCTTCACGCAGCGTGAGTGCCGGAATGTCATACGCACCGCCATTTTGCTTGCGGAACGCGATCGGTTCGGTCTGCGCCAGCGCATCCAGGCGAGCGCCGAGCGCGTCGCGTGTTTGCGCATAGCGCTCCTCGTCCATGCGCCCCGTGCGATACACGAGAAACGGCGGCAGCACGTCGTAGCCCGGGTAATAGAGCACGCCATGATGGATCGGAAACAGAATGTCGTCGATCGGGCCGTTCACGCCCCGAGGCCCGTAGTGCGACGCCCAGCCGCCCATCGTCACGACGAGCATCGCGCGCTTGCCGGCCAGCGTTCCTTCGCCGTAGCGGTCGCCCCAGCGCACGTCGGAGTGCTCGCCCACGCCATAGGCGAAGCCGTACGCGAAAACACGCTCCACCCAGCCCTTGAGGATGGCAGGCATGGAGAACCACCAGAGCGGAAATTGCAGGATGAGCGTATCGGCCCACACGAGTTTGGCCTGCTCCTGCGCGATGTCCCCGGTCTGGAGGCCGTTCTCGAAAGCGTGCTTCGAATCGAGCGACGGATCAAACGGCGTGTCGCGCCGGCGTTCGACGCTGTCCTGAGCGTCGAGCGCCGCTTTCCAGTTCATGGCATAGAGGTCGGACACCTGAACGGCGTGCCCCGCCGCCTCGAGACGCCGCACGGTGAAATCTCTGAGCGCGCCGTTGAGCGACTTCGGCTCGGGATGCGCATAGACGAGCAGGATATTCATGGGGAGGGCTCCGTGATGTGGTACGAACCCAGCTTAGTTGCCCGGCTGCTATAGTGAAAATGAATAACGAGAATACCAGCCATTATGTCCGCTAATTTGCGCAGCCTCGACCTCAACCTGCTCGTCACGCTCGACGTGCTGCTCGCCGAGCACAACGTCACGCGCGCGGCGCGGCGCCTGAACTTCTCGCAACCGTCGGTTAGCGTGCATCTCGCGCGGCTGCGCGAGATATTGGGCGATCCACTGCTGCTGCCAGGCCCACGCGGCATGCAGCCTACGGCGCGCGCGCTCGCCTTGCGCGAACCCCTGCGCGAGGCACTCGAGTCGCTCGAGCGCGCCATTGCGCCCGAGAGCCCGTTCGATCCCGCCAGCGCCCACGATACCTGGTGCGTGGCCGCGAGCGACTATGGCGAGTCCACCATCGCGTTGCCGGCGCTGCGCGGCTTGCGCGAGGCCGCGCCGCATACGCGCCTTGCCGTGGTGGAACTCGCGCCGGCGCGCGTCGCGAAGCAGGCGGCGCAGGGCGAAATCGATCTGGCCTTCCATACCACCAGCGACGCACCCGAGAACCTGCGCCGACGCGCGCTCTTCACCGAGCGCTACGTGCTCGCGGGCCGCGCGGACCATCCGCGCCTCAAGCGCCGTCCGGGCGTCAAGCAGTTCTGCGCACTGGAGCACGTCATCGTCTCGCCCGATGGCGGCGGATTTCGCGGCATCACCGACGAAACGCTTTCACAAGCCGGACTCACGCGGCGCGTCGTGCTCTCCGTTCCGCACTTCCTCTTTGTCATTTCCGTACTCGAACGCAGCGACCTGGTAGCGATGCTGCCGTGGCGGCTCGTGCGCGCAAGCACGGCACTGCGCGTGGTCGAACCGCCTGTCGAGGTACCCGGCTACGAAATGTGCATGCTCTGGCACGAGCGCTCGCATCGCGACCCCGCGCATCGCTGGCTGCGCGAGCAAATCGCCCTCGCTGTTTAACTGCGTGAGACGGACAGACGCCGAAGAGAACAACACGATGTCACCCAGTCGCGCACGCCGGCGCCTGAAAAGCCGGTGCGCGATATCGCTAGCAAACCTGTCGCGTAGGCGCTCGCGTCAGCCAGCATGTCAATGGCATCGGCGAGTCATCCGCTGGAGCCAGGGGACATTGTCACGACTGCAAGATAAGGAAGCCCTAAGAATCATTCCCTAAGCTCGCCACAGGGAATTCATAAGTCGAAGCGCATTCTGCGCCGTCCCATAGGGCTACACACTTCCCTGGTCGGGCAAGGGTGAACTCGCAGGAACTGATGAATGAGCCATGTAGATGCGAGCAGACCGGCAACGCTGACGCGCATTGCGCGCGCATCCGCACCGGCTAGTCGTGAAAGGAAATGGAAAGGCAGGATTCACGTATGTCGGTTCAGGTCGTATGGGCACGGGCTGGACGGCGAACCGCACTTTCAATGCGTTGAATGCGGCGTGTTTATGGTGCGTGGCGTCCTGTATGGCCCAGATTGACTCCCCTTGATGTTCCGCAGCCCATGCGGCCAACAGCGGGCAGTCGTGAATTGCTTCAGAATACTGGCTGGCCAATTCACTGAGGCTACAAATGGTTAATTCGTCTGCTATTGCGACAGTCTTTTCCGTCTATGCGGCAGCTGTCGTCATACCTGGGCCGAACTTCGTCGCAATCACTCAGAAGGCGGTAGCCGGCAGACGCTCCGACGCGCTCGCGCTTGTCGCCGGGATCGTGACGGTGAATCTGTTCTGGGCGACTTGCGCCATTCTTGGTATCGGCATGGTGTTCGCTATTTTCCCGTGGCTCGCTGTCGGTATCAGGCTTGCTGGCGCGGCCTATCTGATCTGGTTCGGGGTGCGGCTCATTGTGTCGGCACGGGCAACCCCCTCCGAAACACGTCACCCAACGAAGGTGCCCCTGTTTCGTGCCGCGTTCCTGCAAGGTATCGCGACAAATATCGCGAACCCGAAGTCCATCGCCTTTTATGCGGCGGTGTTTTCCTCAGCGGTGCCCACGCACGTTCCCATGCCGACGTTTTTCGCGATGCTTGCTACCGTCGGTGCAACAGCGACGTGCTGGTACGGAGCAGTCGCGCTCGTCCTATCGCACGCGGCGATTGCGACGGCGTATCGACGCGCGAAGTCATGGATCGACCTCACATGTGGTGGGCTCATGATTGCGTTGGGAATCCGGCAGGCATTTCGGTAAGCGAAGAGATGAAGTCGTTGGTCCGCAAGGGCGGGTGTTTCTTTTCTGAGAGCGAGCAGCAAGCAAGACAGCAGGGCGCCTTCGCAGGCGGCCCCAATACCGTGCAATAGCGGTTACTCAAGAGGTGAAGCGCTACAAAGGTCGCGGCTCCGACTTCCTTCCGTTGCTCCGGTCGTGTCCTTGTGGTTGAAAGGTCTATGATGGGACTGTGAGCTTGCCATGCGTTGTCAGGACCCGAGCATCGAATGAAGCCACCACGTAATACCGACTCCGCCCCAGGGGAGTGGTACATCGACACAGCGTGCATCAATTGCGGTGCATCGCGTCATGTCGCGCCTGGGCTGATCGTCGAGCGAAACGACAAAAGTATCTTCGTTCGCCAGCCAGGCACGCCGGAAGAGCAGCTTGCTGCCTGGCGGGCGGCGTTCGTATGCCCAACGGCATCGGTACGCAGCGAAACGAAGCAGCTTCGTCCGAACGCGGTGATCTTTCCGCAGCAAATCACATCGGGCGTGTGGCGCTGTGGATTCAACTCACGCTCATCGTTTGGTGCGCATTCGTATTTTGCCTCGCGCGCTGACGGCAATCTGCTGATCGACTCACCGCGCTACACGGCCGAGCTCGTCAAATGGTTCGACGACGCCGGTGGCATCGCACACATTCTTTTGTCGCATCGCGACGACGTCGCAGACGCGGACAAATACGCGCGTCGATTCGGCGCGCGCGTCTGGATTCACCGGGAGGACAGTTCGGCTGCCCCCTATGCAACCGATCTACTCGACGACGTGTCGGCGCCGACCATTGCGGCCGGCGTACAGGCAGTCCCCGTGCCCGGTCACACGCGGGGTAGCGTCGTGTATCTCCTCGACGATCGCATTCTCTGCTCCGGTGATTCGCTTGCCTGGAGCCCACGCGAGCAGGACCTCGTCGCATTCAGGGACGCGTGCTGGTACTCATGGGCCGAGCTCGCCGAATCGCTCGGCAAGCTCGCCATGTATCGTTTCGAATGGCTGCTTCCTGGTCACGGCTGGCTCGCACACTTGCCGGCCAAGGAAATGAGTGCTCGCCTGGTCGCATTAGTTGCACGCATGCGAAACGGTTGAAGTCGCCGCCAGTTCCGCACACTCGATCGCCAGGTGGACTTCACCGCGAAGCAGACGTTCGCGAGAGCTCTCTCTACTCGCTAGAAGCGCTCGGCGCACCAGCACACGACGTCTTCCTTATCCGGCACACGGTTTTCCCAGACGGTCCACTGGGCGCCGTCCCAGCGCCAGAAGCGACACAGGACGAACGGCACGGCCGTGGCTATTCCATGCCCTAAGGGAGCAACGCCATTTTGCGCCGCACGATGCGTAACAACGCATCCAACTCTGATGCGTGTTGCGCATTCCTGTAGGCGAGGCCGAATCCGATCCAGAATTCCCCTTCCTTGAGCGGCCTGAAAGTCGCACCGGCGCGCCGCACCTTCGTCATCGACTTCGGTATGAAGCCGATGCCCCGTCCGCTTGCCACTTCGGCCAGCAGGAGGTGGTGATCCGCGGGTTCCGTCAGTCTGCGGCTCGGCGCATGTCCGAGCTTCGCGAACACTTCCTCGTAGTGATCGAAGAATCCGGGATTTGTTCGGCGCTGCGGCCAGAACAGGGGTTGGTCATTCAACTGCGCGATCGACAGAACTTTGTGCCGCGCGAGCGGATGCCGCACGGGGATTACCGCGACCAGCGGCTCTTTGTGCAGCGGTTCAACCACAAGCTCCCCTGTTGCGCTGGGCAGTCCGATCAAGGCGACATCGAGCGCGCCACGCTGCAGGCGCCGGATAAGCTCGACGGAAATGGCGGCAACGAAAGCCAGCGACCCGCCAGGAACCGCTTTCTTGAAGGCAGGCTCGAGGGAAGGAAAGACCTCCGGGTCGAAGACCTTGGTATAACCGACCCTGAACTGCCGGGGCGTTCCCTTCGAATGCCGTCGTGCGGTTTCGATCGCCTCTGCGGCTTGAAGCAGCGTCTTCCTTGCCCCCTTCAGGAATGCGCTGCCCGCCGTCGTAAGTTCCGCGCCCGCCGAATCGCGATTGAGCAACGTCACCCCGAGTTCGCTCTCGAGCTGTTTGATCTGGCGGCTTAGAGGCGGTTGTGACATGTGCAGGCGTTCGGCCGCGGCGCGGAAGGTGCCTTCCTCCGCCACTGCAACGAAGCACTCCAACTGGCGTAGATCGATTCGTATCCTCATGCAGAAAAGGTATCACGAATTTGGTCTTGGCCCATTGCATCTTCCTGCCCGTATGCTTCGTTCCAGCGACTTCGAGAAGGAGCAAATCAGACATGGATACGTACAAGCGCAGGGACTTTCTGCAGAGGATCGCCGCAGCCGGAACGCTGGCAGCGGCCGAAGGCGAAACACCGATGAATGGATCTACGGCTCAGACAGGCATGACGGCCTTGTTGGGTGCTTCCGCTGGCGAAACCAGTGCAGAACGTCATTCCCGGGGTATCGAGGTGCTGAAGAGGATCGGTGGCGCGGGCTATGGTATCCCGGTCCACCGTCTGGCGCAGGTTGCCCCGGATTTGGCACGATTCACGGTTGAATTTGCCTATGGAGACATCCTGTCGCGGCCGGGGCTGGATCTGCGCCTTCGCCAGATCGCCACCGTTGCCGCGCTGATGGCCCATGGCAGCGTGCAGCCGCAGCTGAAATATCACATGACCGGCTTCCTCAATACCGGCGGAGAGCCGGCAGAACTGGTCGAAATGCTGTTCCAGGCGATTGCCATCCTGGGGTTTCCGGTCTCGATCAACGCCGTGGGCATCGTTCGCGAGATCTTTCTGGAGCGCGGTCTGGCTTTCGATCCGATAGCCCCAGTGTCCGACGACGGCACTGCGCGATATCAGCGGGGTCTCGAGGTGCTCGACGACTTGATGGCCAATCCTGATGAGTACATGGAAAAGCTGGAAGGCACTTCACCCGAGCTCTCCCACTGGGCAGTCGAGTTCGTGTTCGGTGAGATCTTCGTTCGCGAGGGACTCGATCCAAAGGCAAGACAGATCGCGATCATCTCGATGCTCGCGGCAGCTGGCAATCGCAGCGATCTGCTCCACCTTCATATCGAAGCCGGGCTCAAGTCGGGCCTGTCCCGCACCGAGATCACCGAAGCCCTGATGCAACTGGCCGTCTATGCCGGGTTCCCGAGCGCTTTAAATGCCTTTGGGGTTGCGAACGCCGTCTTCACGAAGCCGAAGCAGAAAGAGAAAGAACGAGCAGGCGGCCGGGTAAGCGCGAATGCCATCGTCTCCGAAACCCGCAAGGCTCGCAGCGAACGTGGATTGGCGACACTCGCCACGACTTCTGCCCAGGCGGGCGAGGCCGTAGTCAACAGCTTCAACGACCTGGCCCCGGATATCGGCCGCGCGATCGTCGAGCACTCCTACGGCGACATCTTCAGCCGTACCGGGCTCGACGCGAAGACGCGCGAGCTTGCCGCATGCTCGGCGCTCGCCGCGGTGGGAAGCAAAGCGACGGAGACGCCGCTGCGGGTCCATGCGAATGCGGCGCTGACGGCGGGAGCTACGCAGGCGGAAATCGTCGAAACGCTGCTAAACGTCCTTCCCTATCGCGGATATCCCGCAGTCGCGGAAAGCATGCGTATCGTCGGCGAGGAATTCAGAAAACGCAGCGATCACGCCTGAAAAGCGGCGGGAGAACAGCAACGAATGCCACACGCTTTCGGACACGCGGCCGGCCCGAAGGCAGCACGACCGGTATCGGGAACAGAGCTAGCGGGCGTACGAGCCGCCTACTGGTTGTAGAAGACTGAAGTAGACGCTCTAATTGACTGAATATCTTTGCTCCGATTCGATGTCCGGTTCTGGGAGCGGTCTACGTCGGCTCAGGGTCGGTCATCGGGCCGCTGCGCAAGCGACGTCAAGGTACTACCGTAAAATGGCGCCCATGAACATGGAACCAGCGGATCCCCCAATGCTCAGTGAAACCGAACTGCGTGATCAGTATGCGAACCTCCAGCAGCGCGCGCTGAACCTCGGCTCACATGCGCAGTCACGCATTGACCAGCTCACCGCGGCGATGCAGTTGCCACCGACGCAACATACCGATGCGTATTTGCACGCGCTGCAGGGCGCGACAGATGACGCGAGGGTGGCCGTCCTGAGTTATCGCCGTGGGTTGCCCTTCGTCGAAACGGCCAACTCGCTGATCGAAAGCCTCGCGAAGCCTTCCCCGTCTGCCGACGAGGAGGAGGCGTGGCGCGAACAGTTGCTGTTCAGGCTCGCCGAGGTGCTGGAGATGGGCGCCGACTTGATCGCTGAAGGCGAAGCGCACCTCGAGCGCAGCGCGCGCGCTGAAATCGAGTGATCGCCCTACGTAGGCGCCCCGGTGTCTAACTGGATGAGTTCAGTCACAGCAACGGTCAATTGCTGAGGAAACGCGATCGCTGCTGGGCGCGTCCCAAAGCGATCGCGAGCCCCTTCGCTAACGCGTCAGGTAAGGACTCTCATGGCCCGGCTCATACGGCCGCGCCTTGATCTCCATGCGCGCAATGCTCTGGAGATGCACCTCATCCGGGCCATCCGCGAACTTCAATGCACGCCCCCAGGTCCAGCTGTCCGCCAGCGGCGTATCAGGGCTCAGCCCCATCGCGCCGAAGGTCTGCATCGCGCGCTCGCATACGGCGGTGTGCACGCTCGGCACGAGTGCCTTGATCATGGCGATTTCCTTGCGCGCCTCCTTCGCACCCACGTTGTCGATCATCCAGGCCGCCTTCAGCACGAAGAGCCTTGCCTGATCGATTTCGATGCGTGACTTCGCGATCCACTCGCCAACGCAGCCGTGCTGATAGAGCTTCTTGCCGAACGCCGTGCGCGCCTGCGCGCGTTCGATCATCAGTTCAAGCGCAAGTTCGGCGGCGCCGATCGAACGCATGCAGTGGTGAATGCGCCCCGGTCCCAGACGCGCCTGGGCGAGCGCGAAGCCGCTGCCTTCTTCGCCGAGCAGATTCGAACGCGGCACGCGCACGCCCTTGAATTCGATCTCGCAGTGACCTTCGGGCGCCGTATGATTGACCACCGTGATATTGCGGATGATCTTCACGCCCGGCGTGTCGCGCGGCACGAGAATCATGCTTTGCTGACTGTGCGTGGGCGCCTCCGGGTCGGTTTTGCCCATGACGATGAACAACTGGCAGTTTGGGTGCGCCGCGTTCGTGATGAACCATTTGCGGCCGTCGATCACATAGTCGTCGCCGTCGAGTCGAATCGACGTGGTGATATTGGTCGCGTCCGAGGACGCCACTGCGGGCTCCGTCATCGCAAACGCCGAGCGGATCTTGCCTTCGAGCAGCGGCTCGAGCCACTTCTTGCGCTGCGCGGGCGTGGCGAACATATGGAGCAACTCCATGTTGCCCGTGTCCGGCGCATTGCAGTTGAACACTTCGGATGCCCACGACACGCGCCCCATGATCTCGGCCAGCGGCGCGTACTCGAGATTGGTCAACCGCGTGCCCGGCTCGTCGTCGCGCAGATGCGGCAGGAACAGGTTCCAGAGGCCTTCGGCACGCGCCTTCTCCTTCAGGTCTTCCATGAAGGAAACGGGGTACTGCCCCGCGCTCACTTCTTCATGCCATTGGTGGATGCGCGGCACGATATGCGTGTCCATGAACGCGCGCAACTGCGTGCGCAGCGCTTCGACTTTCGGGCTATAGGCAAAGTCCATCTTGCTCTTCCTTGAATCGTGGTGAATGTCGTGCGGCGCGTAGGTCGATGACGCGCGCCGCTCCCATCGTCAAACCGTCAGGCCGCCGTCCACGACGATGCACTCGCCGTTGGTATAGCTCGCCGCGTCGGAGACGAGATAGAGCACGGTGCCGGCCATCTCTCGCGGCTCCGCATGGCGGCGCAGCGGAATCTTCGTCATCCAGCTTTCGTACATGGCCTGGTCTGCGAACAAGGCTCCGGCAAATTTCGTTTTGGTAAGACCCGGTAGCAGCGCATTCACGCGAATGCCGAGCGGGCCGCACTCCTTGGCGAATGCCCGCGTCATGTTGACTACAGCGGCCTTGGTGATCGAGTAGATGCCCTGTTTGTCGCCTGGCTGCAGCGCGTTGACGGAAGCCGTGTTAACGATCGCGCCGCCGCCGTGCTCGCGCATCAGCTTGCCCGCCTCGACCGACATGAAGAAGTAGCCACGCAGATTGACCTCCACCGTCTTTTCGAAGGACGAAAGATCGGTGTCGAGAATGTGGCCGAAGTATGGGTTCGCCGCCGCGTTGTTCACGAGGATGTCCAGCCGGCCATGTTTCGAGCGAATGTGCTGGAAAACGCCTTGAATGTCGTCGAGACGCCCCACGTGGCACGGATACGCCTCGGCGCTGCCGCCCGCTTCCCGGATGCCGCGCGCCACGGCTTCGCAATCGTCGAGCTTGCGGCTCGACACGATCACATGGGCGCCCTGCTCCGCCAGCAGCTTCGCAATCTCTTCGCCAATGCCACGGCTCGCGCCAGTCACCAACGCAATTTTTCCGTTCAGATCGAACAAATTAGTAGTCACAATTGTCTCCTCAATGTATTCGCGTATCCGCGTCAAACGCCAGGCGTCAGGTGACGTCGACGCCCATCTTCGCGAGCGCGCCGGCCATTTCACCGACCTGGCGCGCCTTCTCATGCGATGCGTTGCCGCCCAGCGCGCGCTTCTTCACGCCCTGCGCGATCGCAGCGAGCCGGAAGAAGCTGAACGCGAGATAAAAATTCCAGTTCCCGATCGATCCGATTCCCCGCAAGCCGCAATACCGCTCGACGATCGCGGCCTCGTCCGGCACCCCACGCGCCGCCCGGTCCACGCCAGCAAGACCGCCAATATGGCCTTTCGGCGGCAGCCGCAGGCACATGCAGAAGTACGCGAGGTCGGCGAGCGGATTGCCGAGCGTGGAGAGTTCCCAGTCGAGCACGGCGCGAACCTTCGGCGTGCCGCGGTGGAAGATGAGGTTGTCGATGCGAAAGTCGCCGTGCACGAGCGAAGGCTTGCCCGCTTCGGCCGGACAATGCGCCGGCAGCCAGTCGATCAGCGCTTCCATGCCGTCGAGGTCGTCGGTCTGCGCCGCGCGATATTGCTTCGTCCAGACTTCGATCTGTCGTGAGAAGTAGTTGCCCGCGCGGCCGTAGTCGGCGAGGCCAACAGCCTCGACGTCCACATCGTGCAAAGCCGCCATCGTGCCGATCAGCGCGTCGTACAGGGCGCCGCGCTCTCCAACGGGCAGCGCGGGCAACGCTGCATCCCAATAGATTTCGCCCTCTTCGAAACTCATCACGTAGAACAGGCTGCCGATCACGTCGCGGTCCTCGCAAAGATGCAAGGCCCGCGCAACAGGAACCGATGTATCGCCGAGCGCGCTCAGCACGCGGAATTCGCGGTCCACGGCATGCGCGGACTTGAGCAGTTCGCCGGGCGGCTGACGCCGCAGCACATAGCGGCCGCTTTGCGCCTCGAGAAGAAACGTGGGGTTCGATTGCCCGCCGGCGAACTTCTCGACGACCATCGGCCCCTGAAAGCCGGGTACGTGCGCGGTCAGATAGCGCGCGAGTGCATCGACATCGAACTGAAGACTTGCATTCATCATGGAGCGGGAATCCGGATTCGAATCAGCCATAGGTGACGAGTTCGCGCCTCTCGGCCTGTTCGAGATGCGGCAACGTGTTGAAGGTGACCAGCGACATCGCGCTGTCATTGAAGACGTACTGGCTCACGCTGCTGTTGCGGATCTGCATGTTGAGCGCGATGGCGGCCGCAGCCGGCGCCTGCAGAACCTGCTGGGTAAACACCGCGATCGGTCCGCCCGAACTCACCACCAGAATGCGCTTGCCGCCGCTGCGCTGAATGGCGAGACGCGCACGCTCGCAGCGCGCCTGAAACTGCCCCCAGGTCTCGGGAATGCGTCCGGGCAGCTTGTCTTCGGACCAGAGCTGCAAGACCTGCTTGAGCCCCTTGTAGAAGGGCTTCATCGAGCCTTCGGCCAGGAGGCCGGGCGCCAGACCGCTCTCGCCGAGCGCGGAAAAGAGGGCGTGAAAATCGTACTCGTTCAGATCCGCGTCCTGCACGACCTCCACTGTCGCGCCGCCCATCGCGGTGAGCAAGGCGTCGGCGGTTTGCGCGTGCCGCCGCATCGTACCGGTCACGACGCGATCGAACGTCAGGGCCGCCTGCGCGCAATATTCGCCCAGCCAGCGCGACTGGGTAACGCCGGAAGAGGAAAGCTCGTCATAGTTTTCCGCGCCGAATGACGCCTGCCCGTGCCGTACCAGGTAGAGTTCCGCCATGCCAACCTCGTCTGGACATGACGCAAACGATACCGGGACACTGGCTATTCAGGAAATTTATTCTGGTGATACCGCGCCATAACGATTCGTGACAGCTACGGACGCTGCTTGCGCATGAGACGGCCGATCTGCTCGCGCAGCCAGCGATGGGCCGGATCGGTCGTGACGCTGCGGTGCCAGTAGCCATGCGTCTCGAGATCGGGGAGATCGAACGGCAGCGCCAGGATGCGCGCGTCATAGCGCTTGAGCAACATGAGCGGCGCAGTCAGGACGAGATCGGTGCGCATCGCGATCAGGGGCGCGACGAGATAATGCTGAACGCGGGTCTGGATGGTGCGCCGAAGTCCCAGCTTGTTGAGTTCGGTGTCGACGAGACCAGGTCCCTGCCGGCGGCTGGACACATGGATATGGCCGAAGCGCAGGTAGTCGTCGATCGTGAGCTTCTTCTTCGCGAACGGATGGCCCTGGCGCAGCATGCACGCGTAACGGTCGCGGCCCATCGGTTCCTGCTCCAGGTACGGATCGTCGATGAGCGGCGCGTCGATCGCCAGATGGACCGCGCCGCTCGCCAGCGCTTCCGGCACGTCGCGGCGCGTCGTGAAGTAGCTCTCGATGCGGATGCCCGGCGCAAGACGCTGCAACACCTCTTCCAGCGCAGGAAGCAGCATGGTCTCGGTCAGATCGTTCATGCTGAGCCGGAAGGTTCGCTGCGACGAGGCCGGATCGAAGCGTTCACCGGCATGGGTGCTCGAATCGAGCAACTGCAGTGCCTCGCGCACGCGCCCGATGATGTTTTCGGAAACGGGCGTGGGCATCATGCCCGCCGGCGTGCTCACGAACAGCGGATCGTCGAATGCCTTGCGCATGCGCGCCAGCGCGTTGCTCACGGCGGGCTGCGTGATGAAGAGCAACTCCGCCGCACGCGTAAGGTTGCGCGTTCGATAGACGGCCTCGAACACGACGAAGAGATTCAGATCGACTTTGGATGGGCGCATGGTCCCGAGCCTAACCGGCCCATCGCAATGCCGTCAATCGAGGGCGTGATCGGGCATCGCGTCGCCTCGAACGTCAGTCCGCATACCCCGGATAGGCTCGATCGAGCCGGCGCAGCAGACCGGGCCAGACGAGCGCCCCTGGCATGACGCCCCGCGTCACTGCCACGATCTGCTGCCTGAAGCCGTCGAGAATGGGCTGCGCGATTGGCGTGAGCTTCGCGCCGCCCGACTGCGCGCGCACCTGGATCATGCAGGCCGCCTCGAAGAAGTACATCGCGACAAAGGCGTCCGCCGGCGTGCTTCCGACGGTCAGCAGCCCGTGGTTACGCAACATCAGATACATTTTGTCGCCGAGGTCTCGAACCAGACGCGGCTTTTCGGCTTCGTTCAGCGCAAGGCCTTCATAGTCGTGGTAACCGAGCGACGCCAACACGCCGAGCGACTGCTGCGAGAGCGGCAGCAGTCCCGCCTCCTGGGCCGACACGGCCACGCCGTTGATCGAATGCGTGTGCATCACGCAATGCGCGTCGTCACGCGCCGCATGCACGGCGCTATGGATCGTGAAGCCAGCGGGATTGATGTCGTACGGCGACTCGCTCACCTTGCGGCCATCGAGGTCGATCTTCACCAGCGAGGACGCCGTGATTTCCTCGAACATCATGCCGTACGGGTTGATCAGGAAATGATGCTCCGGGCCGGGCACGCGCGCCGAGATGTGGGTAAACACCAGATCGTCCCAGCCGAACAACGCTGTGAGGCGATAAGCAGCTGCCAGATTGACGCGCGCCTCCCATTCGGCGGGTGACACGTCGTTCTTGACATTGACACAGGGTGAAGCCATGTCGACGCTCCTTGGTTGGTTTGGTGAACACCAGAGAGTCCTCATGATGCGTGCGAACTCCCCGAAAGATTGTCGGCCAGGCGACAACTCCATTCAACCGCGGCCGGCACATGCCATTCGATACTGCTCGCCTAAGGCACCGCCTTGCGATCCCACGGCGGTTCGTCGCCAAACGTCTCGGCGAGGTAATCGACGAACCGGCGCACCTTGAGCGGTATGCGCCGCACGCCCGGATACACCGCCTGAATCGCCAGTTCCGTCGCGCGATAGTCCGGCAGCAGCGCCACCAGTTCGCCGCGCCTGAGGTGCTCGCCGAACACGAAGGTCGGACCATAGGCGATGCCGGCACCCGCCAGCGCCGCGCCGAGCAGCATCTGCGTATTGTTGGCCGCCAGCCGGCACGGCCCGTCGATGACGTGTGCGCGGTGGCGCGCATCGAGCAACGTCCAGTCGCCCACCGACACCGCCTCGCTGAAGGCGAGGCGCTGCGCGCGACGCAACTCGTCGGGAGTGCGCGGCGTGCCATGGCGCTCGAGATACGCGGGCGACGCACACACGACCATCCGGCACGCTGCGAGCCGGCGCGTTACGAGTCCCGGTTCCTGCAGCCGTCCGATCCGGATCGCGACATCGACGCCCGCATCGATGAGATCCACGTAGCGGTCCCCAAGCAGCACCTCCACATTCACGTCCGGATGATCCTCCAGATAGCGCGCGACGACTCCGCCCAGATGCATCGCGCCGAACGTCACCGGCGCGGCGACGCGCAGCACGCCGCGCGCCGTGCCCTGCGAATCGCTTGCCTCCCGATTCGCTTCGTCGAACGCTTCGAGAATCCGCTTGCAGCGCTCGTAGTAGGTGCGGCCGACATCGGTCAGGCTCAGGCGCCGGGTCGTTCGCTGAAGCAGCCGCGCATTCAGTTCGGCCTCGATTGCGCTCACATGCTTGCCGGCCATCGCGGCCGACAGCCCGAAGCGCCGCGCCGCCGCGGCGAGGCTACCCTCCTCTACGGCGGCGACATAGACGCCAAGGCTCGTCAGTCGGTCCATTGGTTCCTCCAATTCGATAGTCCGATTATCGACTGACGACACTGCAACGGCAATTATCGAACCCAAGGATTGAATCTACCCTGCATCCATCACCCAATCGGGAAGGAGCCTGCCAATGGAAATCAAGTCGAACGGCACACGGATTCACGTCAAGGAGCAAGGCAGCGGCGAGCTGGCGCTGGTGTGCCTGCACTACTACGGCGGCTCGTCGCGCACATGGGACGATGTAGCGAGCGAACTGTCCGACCGGTATCGGATCGTAGCCACCGATCACCGCGGCTGGGGCGATTCCGAGGCGCCGGCTGACGGCTACCGCATCGCCGATCTCGCCGCAGATGCCGAGGGTGTCATCGAGGCGCTGGGCCTGCAGCGCTACGTGCTTGTCGGGCATTCAATGGGCGGCAAGGTCGCGCAACTGATCGCATCGCGCCGGCCGGGCGGGCTCGAAGGTCTCGTGCTCGTGGCGCCTTCGCCGCCGTCGCCGATGGTCCTGTCGGACGAGCAGCGCGCGACGTTGACCGGCGCGTATCAATCGCGCGCATCGGTCGAATACGTCATCGACCACGTGCTGACCGCGAAATCGCTCGACGCCACCCGCCGCGAGCAAGTCATCGAGGACAGCCTGAAGGCCGCGCCGCAGGCCAAGGCGGCCTGGCCGAACGTAGCCATGGGCGAAGACATCACCGAGGCGGTGGCATCCGTCAACGTGCCGACCATCGTCATTTCAGGAGAACTCGACCAGGTCGATCGCGTGGCGACGCTGCAGGCGGAACTGCTGCCGCGCATCCCGCACGCGGCGTTGCACATCCTGCCCGGAACGGGACACTTGTCGCCGCTCGAAGCGCCCGCCGATGTGGCGCGGGTCATTGCGCGGTTCGTCGGCGCGAATATTCCCGCGCGACGCATTGACTCGAAAGCAGTGGAGTGAAGGGAATGGCACCCGGCGCAACTCGCCGGATGCTCAGCCCGCGCCGCCATCGGGGTTACTGATCGACGGGAATCCAGTTCGCCGTCGCCGCGTCGCTGGCCCGGAATGCCGGGAATTTCGCCCCCAGTTCCGCAATGGTGTGGATATCGTTCTTGACGAGATCGTCGCGCGTGACGAGCGTGGGCTTCACGAGGATGTGATGGTCGAGCGGCTGCCCGGCCACGTCGAGCGCCGCGGCCCGCACCGATACGGCGCCCACCACGGCCGGGTTGGTCGCCGCGGTGGCGACCCACGCGCTGTTCGGCGCGCGAATCGCCTCGATGTCGGCAGTCGAGATGTCCGCGCTGTAGATCCGCACCTTGCTCGCCACGTTCGATTCATTCGCCGCGAGATTGGCGCCGCGCGCAAATTCGTCATAGGGGGCAATGACCACGCGAATATCCGGATGCGCGCGGTAGGCGGCAGCCGCCTGATTGGCAACCGACTGCGCAATCGGATTGTCCACGGTGCCCCAGCGCGCCTTTTCCTGGATGCCGGGATGCTCGTGCTTGAACGTCTGCCAGACGGCGTCGCGCCGGTCGAGCGGCGCAAAGCCCGCTACGTACACGTAGCCCGCGGAAAACGCGTTGCCATTGTCCTTGACGGCCTGAGCGAGCAGCAGCGAAGCGAGGTCGCTGTCGCTCTGCTCGATTTGCGGGACCCTGGGGTTCGCCAGATTGACGTCGAAAGCGACGACCTTGATGCCCTTGTCGAGCGCCTGCTGCACGACGTCCTTGAGCGACTCGGGCAAGCCGTGATTGACGATGATCGCCGACACGCCCAGATTGATGGCCTGCTGGATCTGGTCGCGCTGCTCGGCCGCGTCCTGGCGCCCTTCGTAAATGCGCAGGTCGATGCCGAGCGCCTTCGCCTGCTTCTGCGCGCCCGCCTCGTAGGCCTGGAAGAAGTCGCCCTCCGAAAGATAATTGACCAGCGCGATCTTGACGCCGCCTTTGTCGAACGGCGCCGGGGCGCCCGCCAGGGTGGCCGCCTGCGCCGTGAGCGTGCCGAACAGGCCCGCCGTGCAGAGCGCCAGCGCGCTGTTGCGAATGAGCCGTTGAATCGATGTCTTCATGACGTTCCCGTTTGTGCGATGGGGTCAGTTCCAGGCGTGACGTGCCGGCTTGACGCCGTTGAGGTAGTAATTGCCAACAAGGTGATACTTCCAGCGCACCGGATCGTGCAGCGTGTGCGTTCGTGCGTTGCGCCAGTGGCGGTCGAGGTTGTGCACGTCCAGCGTCGACTGCGTGCCGGCCAGTTCGAACAGCTTCTCGCCGGCCAGCAGCGCGACTTGTGTCGTGAGCACCTTCGCCTCGCCCACGGCGACCGAGGCGCGCGCCACGTCGTCCTCCGTCGTCTCGCCTTTTGCGGCGAGTTCGTCGAGTACACGCGCCGCACGCTCGAGCAAGGCCTCGGCGGCATGCAGCTGGATATGCAGATTGCCGACCTCGCGGATCGTCAGGGGGTCGTCGCTTGCACGCTCGACGCCGCTATCGACCCACGGCCGCGAGCGAGAGCGCACGAACGCGAGCGTGTCTTCGATCGCCGCGCGGGCAATGCCTGCGTCGATGGCGGCCTGGATGATCTGCGAGAGCGGACCGTTGAGCGTGGGCTGCTCCGACACGCGATGCGCGGGCAACACGAGCCTTGCCGGCACGCGCACGTTCTCTAGCGTCACGGTGCCGCTCGCGGTGGTGCGCTGGCCGAAACCGGACCAATCGTCGACCACGCTGAGCCCTGGCGTGCCGCGCGGAATATAGGCGAGCCAGCCCCTGCGGTCCTCGTCGAGCCCGAGCACGGGAACGTAATGCGCGAACAGGGCGCCCGTCGAATAGAACTTGGTGCCGTCCACGACGTAGTGATCGCCGTCGCGGCGCACGCGTGTCTTCAGGTCGAGCACGTGTTTCGTGCCCTTTTCCGAGAAGCCGTTGCCAAAGCGCTTGCCGGCGATGACTTCGCCGAACAGCTCGCGCTTTTGCTCCTCGGTGCCCGTCAGCGCGATCACGTCGACGAGGCCGAAGTGATTCTGCGGCAGTTGCCCGAGCGACGGGTCCGCAGCCGCAATGATCTTGACGACCTCCGTGAGCGTGACGTTAGACACGCCAGCGCCGCCATACGCTTTGGGCACCGTAATGCCCCACAGCCCCGAGCGCGAAAACCACTCGATCTCCTCATGCGGCAGGCGCCGCTCGCTGTCGCGCTGCGCCGCGCCAACGGCCAGCCGCGCGGCCAGCTCCGTTGCGACAGCGATCGCTTCGTTTTCCGTAGCAATCACATGCGCGGCCTCCGTTACGGGAGCGGCGCCCAGTGTCTCGCTGCCTGCCAGTGTCTCTGCCATGATTTGCTCCGCTCGATCAGATTGTGTAACTCGCTAACCACGAAATTGCCGGACGTCTGCCGGCTTCAGTTGCGCCCTTCCGCCCGGCGCCCGATGCTGAACGTGAACGCCAGCGCCACGACCAGCAATGCGCCCTTGATGAAGTCCTGAAGGTAATACGGGGCGTTGAGCATCGTGAGCCCGTTGAGCAGCACGCCGACGAACACCGCGCCGATCACCGTGCCCGGCACATTGGGCCGCTTCGCGCCCCATACCGCATAGCCAACCAGCGCAGCCGCCACCGCATCGAGCAGCAACGAATGCCCCGCGCTCACGTCGCCTCGCCCCACGCGCGCGGCGATGAGCAGCCCGCCGAGCGAGGCGATCGTCGCGGAAGCGACATAAGCCGCGAGCCGGTAGCGGGCCGTTGGCGCACCGGCCAGCCGGGCCGCCGTCTCGTTGCCGCCGATCGCATAGACCACCCGGCCCCAGCGCGTGGAGCCCATGACGAATGAGACGAGCGCGGTCAGCACGAGCAGCACGATGACAGGCACCGGCACCACATCGAGGAGGCGTGCGCGGCCTAGCGCGAGGAACGCATCGGGGAACGTGCCGCTCGCTTCGGTGCCGTCGGGCAAGATCGTGCCGCTCGCAAGCGAGCGGCCGCCGGTGGGAATCAGTTGCAGGCCTGCAAGCAGGAAGAGCGTGCCGAGTGTCGCGAGCTGGTCCGGGACATGCAGGCGCGTGATCAGCAACCCGTTGAAGAGCCCCGCCGCCACACCCAGCGCGAGACACGCGAGCACGGCTTCCCAGCCGTTGCCGTGCCACACCACGAGCACATAGCTAGCGGCCATCTGCGCCGAGGCGGCGACACTGCCCACGGAAAGATCGAAGCCGCCCGCGGCGAGCGTGACCGTTACACCGATGCCGAGCAACGCCACGATCGAGACGGCCTGCAAGATGCTGAACAGGTTCGCGACGTTCAGAAACGCGGGTTCGCGAACCGTGAAGATGACGCCAAGAGCGACGAGCACGAGCAGCAGCCCGCCGCGCTCGAGCGCGACGAAGAGGCTGTGCCGGCGCTGCCGGGTCGTGTCGCGCGCGGAAGACTCGTCCGATGCTGCCGTGGGTGTGATGGATCTCATGAGTGGGCTGATAAGAGGGATTCCGCTACGGCTACGCGTTCGACTGTGCCGCGGTCGAACAGGACGATGCGGTCGGCGACTTCATGCGCCTCTTCGAGGTCGCTGACGAAAACGAGCGTCGCGCGCGTAGCGGCGCGCTCGCGCAACGCGGCGGCGATATCGGCCCGTGCGCCCGCATCGACGCCCTGGAACGGCTCGTCGAGCAGCAGCAGCCGGGCCGGCTCGGCGTGCCAGCGCGCGAGCAGCACCTTCTGCTGATTGCCGCCCGAAAGCCGCGCGACGCGGTCGTCCGGACCCGAGCAGCGAATGCCGAATGTCTCGATGGCGTCTTGCGCCTGCGCGGCTTCGCGATCGCGAGGCAGGCCCACGCCGCGCTGCCAGCGGGACAGAAACGGAAAACTGATCGTGCCGGCGATCGATGCGAACGCAACGGTGTCGGGAAAGAGTGACGTGCGCCACCGGTCTTCGCCGGCGAGAAATACGCCCGCGCGGATCGCGTCGGTTGGCGAGCGCGGGGCCCAGGCGCTGCCGTAGAGGCGCATCTCGCCCGCGGCCGCGCGCAACGCGCCGAATATCACCTGGGCAAGCCTCGACTTCCCCGCGCCGACCGGGCCGACAACCGCGACGATCTCGCCTTGCTGCACGTCGAGATCGAACGCGTCGCCATGCGCCGTGAGGCGCAAGCCGCGCAGCCGCAATGCGGGTTCCGCGCCCGCCTCGCCCGTGCGTGGCAAGACTCGCGCCTGCGGCAGTGCGCGGCCGATCATCGCCTCCAGCGCCGCGTCGAAATCGATGGGCGCGCTCTGTTCGGCCACGATGCGGCCGTCACGGAGCACGGCCACCCGCGAAGCCAGTCTTCGCAGGTCGCCAAGCCGATGCGAGACGAGCAGCACCGCCACGCCCTCCGCGCGCAAGTCATCCACAAGCGCATGGAGCCGTGCGGCCTCGCTCGTGGAAAGGCTGGCCGTAGGCTCGTCGAGAATCAGCAGCCGCGGGCGCGAAGCCAGCGCCCGCGCGATCACCACGCGCTGCTGGCCGGCGAGAGAAAGCGAACCGAGCGGTGCCGTGAGGTCGGCTTCGAGCCCCACGCGCGCGGCCAGCGCGGCTGCACGGGTGTAGCGGGAAGCGCGCGGCGTCCACCGGCGCGCTCCGCCGCCGCAAAGTTCGTCGAGCAGAAGATTGTCGGCAATGGACAGCGCGGGCACCACGGCGTCGGCAATGCTCTGATGCACGGTCGCCACGCCCAGACGCTTCGCCGCCTGGGGCGAACCCGGCGCATAGGCGTGTTCGCCGAGCGTGAGCCCGCCTTCGTCCTGCGAATTCACGCCGCTCAGGATCTTGACGAACGTCGATTTCCCGGCGCCGTTCGCGCCCATCAGCGCAACGACCTCGCCGGCGTGGATGGAAAAGTTCAGCCGCGACAGCGCGAGCGTCGCGCCAAAACGCTTCGTGATCGAGTGGGCAGTCAGAATCGGAGCGGACATCGCTGGGGTTAGCCGGTTGGAGATCGCTAGCGGACAGTGCTGCCCATCGTAGCGAGGCATGGGAGAGAGCCCAACGAAGCGATGCTCATATTCATGCGTCTGCATTTGATAAGGCACCCTACAGAAAGCGGCCTGACAGCAACAGGGCGTATCCGCTGTCGCAACAGCCAATTCGACGACATTGCAAAGAACGCGCAGAAGCAAATCGGGCAAGCCGATATCGATTCATCAATCAGTTATTGGAGCCGCAGCGCGCGGGTTTCTATACTTTTCTTCTTCGCTGCGTGGTGCGCAGTCTCTCCACCCCCAACCGAGAAAGAACGCATGAATGTCTCCCGATCCCATGACGCGCTCTCGCAAGGCGCCGACTACGAAACCCTCGCCGCCCGCTTCCGCCCGATCTTCACGGAGATCGGCCGCGAAGCCGCCGAACGCGAGCGCTCGCGCACGCTGCCGCATGACGCGATAGCCGCGCTCAGGCAAGCGGGCTTCGGCGCCGTGCGCATTCCGGTGCGTGACGGTGGCGCGGGTGCTTCGATCGCGCAGTTGGCGCAACTGCTCATCGAGCTTGCCGCCGCGGACTCGAACCTGCCGCAGGCGCTGCGCGGGCACTTCGCCTTCGTCGAGGACTGGCTGAACGTGCCTGCCGGGGCGGACCAGCGCGCATGGTTCGATCGCTTCGTGAGCGGCCAGCTCGTCGGCAATGCATGGACCGAGGCTGGCGACGTCGCGCTCGGCCAGATCAACACGAAGGTCGCGCGCCGCGACGGCGGCTTCGTGCTCAACGGTTCGAAGTACTACAGCACCGGGAGCCTCTACGCGGACTGGATCGACGTGTTCGCGCAGCGCGAAGAAGACGGCAGCGACGTGATCGTGGCCGTGGCGACGGACCAGCCCGGCGTGCTTCGCGAAGACGACTGGGACGGCTTCGGCCAGACGACCACCGGCAGCGGCACCACGCTCTTTCGCGACGCCGCGGTCGAGGGCCGCAACATCATCGACTTCAGCCGCCGCTTCAAATATCAGACCGCGTTCTATCAGCTCTTTCACGTCGCCACGCTCGCAGGAATTGCCGAGGCAGCGAGGCGCGACGCCGCCACCCTCGTGCGCAGCCGCAAGCGTATCTACAGCCACGGCAACGCGCCGCGCGTGAGTGACGACGCGCAGATCCAGCAGGTGATCGGCGAGATCGCCTCATGGGCCTATGGTGCAAAGGCCGTCGCGCTGCAGACTGGAGAAGCCGCACAGCGCGCTTACGAGGCGCGCTTCGAAGGTGACGACGAGGCCGAGCGCGCGGCAAACGTGGAAGCCGAAATCGCTTCGGCACAGGCCCAGATCGTCGCCTCCGAATTCGCGCTGCGCGCGGCGACGCATCTATTCGATGCGCTCGGCGCGTCTGCCATCCGCGCCGGCCACGCGCTCGACCGCCATTGGCGCAATGCACGCGCGGTGTCGTCGCACAATCCGCTCGTCTACAAGGCGAAGATCGTGGGTGACTGGACCATCAACGGCACCGAGCCGCCCTTTCTCTGGCAAATCGGCAACGGACAGGAACGCGGGAGCAATTGAACATCATGAGCAAAACCATCCACCTGAACGCGTTCGAGATGAACTGCGTGGGCCACCAGTCGCCAGGCCTCTGGACCCACCCGCGCGATCGCTCGTGGCAGTACAAGGATCTCGATTACTGGACCGACCTCGCGAAGATACTCGAGCGTGGGGTCTTCGACGCGATCTTCATCGCAGATGTAATCGGCTACTACGACGTCTACAAAGGAAGTAACTATCACGCGCTTCATCAGGCCGCGCAGATTCCGGTCAACGACCCCCTGCAACTCGCCGCGCCCATCGCGATGGTGACGTCGCATCTAGGTATTGGCATCACGGCCTCCACGAGCTTCGAGCACCCCTACACGTTCGCGCGGCGTCTGTCCACAGCCGACCATCATACGAAGGGGCGCCTCGCGTGGAACATCGTGACGTCGTATCTCGAGAGCGGCGCGAAGAATATCGGGCAAGGCGGCCTGCGCGACCACAACAACCGCTACGAGGTCGCGACGGAATACGTCGAGGTGCTCTACAAGCTGTTCGAGGGCAGTTGGGAAGACGGCGCCGTGGTGCGCGACCGGGACCGGCGCGTGTTCACGCACCCGGAGAAAGTGCACGAAATCGGCCACAAGGGAAAATACTTCGAAGTACCAGGCTATCATCTTTGCGAGCCCTCTCCGCAGCGCACACCGGTGCTGTTTCAGGCCGGCGCATCGGGCCCCGGCAAGACGTTCGCGGCGCAGCATGCCGAATGTGTGTTCGTCGCGGCACTCACGAAAAACCTGCTGCGCGACTATGTGGCGGACGTGCGCCGCCAGGCGGCGCTCGCCGGGCGCGATGGCAACAAGCTGCTGATCTACAACCTCGTCACCGTGATCGTCGACGAGACCGATGCCAAAGCACAGGCGCGCTTCGAGGAGTATCAGCGCCACGTCTCCTACGACGGCTCGCTCGTGTTCATGTCGGGCTGGACCGGCATCGACTTCGGGCAGTACCTGCCCACCGACACAGTCAAGCGTGTGCAAACGAATGCGATCCATTCGGCTGTCGAACATCTCTCGGGCGGCGACACGACCTGGACCATCGAAGCGCTGGCGAAGTGGGGCGGCGTAGGCGGAATGGGACCGGTATTCGTCGGCTCCCCCACGACGATTGCCGACATCCTCCAGGAGTGGGTCGAAGAAACCGGCGTGGACGGATTCAATCTGGCGTACGCGCTCGCGCATGAGACCTTCGAGCATGTCGTCGAGTACCTCGTGCCCGAGCTGCAGCGCCGCGGCGTGTACCCGCGCGACTACGCGCCGGGCACCTTGCGCGAAAAACTCTTCGGCGGCGGCGCGCGATTGCCCGACGAGCATCCGGCGGCGCGCTATCGCGACATCGAGCGAGTGAAACGCGAATCGGCCGTTGAGACGGGCGAAGTGGTTCCCGCCCCGGCTGCGTAAATAAACATAAGCAACCCAAAACAGGAAGGCGCGTCCGTGGATGCAGCACATCCGTCGTTATATTCCACCAGCGCATATGCATAGCGAATGTGTCTGGTTTGCAGGCCGATGCGCCGACAGTAGAATCCGTCGACTCACTGATGCCGTCAACGAAACTCTCATTACGAACATTTCAATCATGAAAGCCATCCGCTCCGCTCTTTTCGCCGCTCTGCTGTCGGTCGTCGCCGCGGCGCCGGCCCTCGCTGCAGACGAACTCGCGCAGGTCAAGTCGTCCGGTGTGTTCCGTGTCGGCACCGAAGGCACTTACGCGCCGTTCACCTACCATGACGAAACCGGCAAGCTGACCGGCTTCGACGTCGATATCGCCACGGCCATCGCACAACGGCTTGGCGTGAAGCCGCAGTTCGTCGAAGGCAAATGGGATGGCCTGATCGCGGGCCTGGACGTCAATCGCTACGACGCCGTGATCAACGAGGTTTCGATCACCGACGCACGCAAGGCCAAGTACGATTTTTCGAAGCCGTATATCTCGACGCACGCCGTGCTGATCGTGCGCTCGGAGAACACGACCATCCATTCCTTCGACGACCTGAAGGGCAAGAAGTCGGCCAATACGCTGACCAGCAACTTCGGCAAGCTTGCCGCGTCGCATGGTGCCGACGTCGTGCCGGTTCAAGGTTTCAACGAATCGATCGATCTGCTGACGTCGGGCCGCGTGGACGCCACCGTCAACGACGCGCTTTCGTTCCTCGACTTCCAGAAGCACAAGCCGGACGCGAAACTCAAGATCGCCGCCATCGACGCGTCTTCCGCTGACGACCAGTCGGGCGTGCTGCTGCGCAAGGGCAACCCGGACCTGGTCGCGGCCGTCGACAAGGCGCTCGCCGATATCAAGGCCGACGGGACCTACGCGAAGATCTCGCAGAAGTATTTCGGCAAAGACGTTTCGCAATAAGGCGGACTGAACGATGCCGGCATGGCTGCATTTGATGGCGCAATCGTTGTGGCCACTGCTCTACGCGGGACTGGTCTTTACCGTCCCGCTCACGCTGGCTTCGTTCGCGATCGGTATGGCGCTCGCGTTCTGCGCGGCGCTCATCCGCCTCTTCGGGCAACGCTGGGCGGTCGCGGCCGTGCGTTTCTATATCTGGCTCTTTCGCGGCTCGCCACTGCTCGTGCAGCTGTTCGTCATCTTCTACGGGCTGCCCAACGTGGGCATCGTGCTCGATCCGTTGACGGCGGCCATCATCGGCTTTTCACTCAATGTGGGCGCTTATAACGCGGAAGTCATTCGTGGCGTGATCGAATCGATTCCGCGCGGCCAGTGGGAAGCCGCCTACTCGATGAACATGACGCGCGCGCAGGCGCTACGCCGCGCCATCCTGCCGCAAGCGATTCGCGTAGCGTTGCCCGCGCTCTCGAACTCGTTCATCTCGCTCGTGAAGGACACGTCCCTCGCGGCCGTGCTGACCGTGCCGGAAATCTTTCAGGCTGCACAACGCATCGCCGCCGTGACTTACGAACCCCTCATTCTTTATACCGAGGCCGCACTGATCTATCTCCTGTTCAGCTCCGTGCTCTCGCAGGCGCAAGGGCGTCTCGAAGCGCGCTATGGCCGCCATGCCCTGTTCCAGGCAGGGCGCTGATGATCCACATCGAGACACTCCACAAGTCGTTCGGCGACCACGAGGTGCTCGCGGCCATCGACCTCACGCTCAAGGCCGGCAGCGTCACGGCGCTGATCGGGCCGTCCGGCAGCGGCAAGAGCACGCTGCTACGCTGCATCAATCTGCTCGAAATGCCAGACTCCGGCACGTTGAGCGTGGGCGATGCCCGCCTCGAATTCAGCCGCGGCCGGCGGCTCTCCCACGCGGAAATCGCCTCGGTGCGTCGGCATACCGGCATGGTGCTCCAGAACTTCCAGTTGTTCCCGCACCTGAGCGTGATCGAGAATGTGATGGAAGGTCTCGTCACGGTCCTCAAATGGGAGAAGGAGCGAGCCCGCGAGCGCGCTGCCGCGCTGCTTGCGAAAGTGGGGATTGCCCAGAAGGCGGACGCATGGCCCTCCACGCTTTCGGGCGGCCAGCAGCAACGCGTGGCGATCGCGCGCGCACTCGCGCCCTCGCCCCAGGTGCTGCTCTGCGACGAGCCGACTTCGGCGCTCGACCCCGAACTCTCCGCGGAAGTGGTCGACGTGCTGAGGCAGCTCGCGCAGGAGGGCACGACCATGCTGATGGCGACGCATGATTTGCGGCTCGCGGCTTCCGTCGCGCACGACGCAGTCTTTCTCAAGGAGGGTGCGATCGTCGAAGCCGGCCCGTCGCATGAACTCTTCGCGCGGCCGCGCGATGCGCGCACGGCTCGCTTCGTCTCTACGCTTACCCAGGCCCTTCCGCCGCTCTGAGCTCACGCAGGCGGCGTCGCCCGACGCCGCCTGATCGTATCCGCTCAATGCACCCTGGGAAAACCGTGCCGATCGGCAAGCAGCGCGAGAATGCGTTTCGTGTCGGTTACGAAGTGACGGCCGTTCAGCGTCTGTACGCCCTCGGGTACCGGATGCTCGTCGCCTAGCACGAGCACGGGCAACCCCTGATGCGCCTCGTCGAGCACGTCGATCACGGCCGCCCGCGGGCGCGCAAACGGCAGGCGTTTCACATCGAGCCGCGCGACGCGCTCGGGCTCGGACGCGAGCAGTCCTTCTATCGGAGCGCCGTCCGGACAGATGAAACGCTCGCCGGGACGCGCGGGGTCAGTGAAGCCAGGTTCCAGCAACAGCAGCAGGTCTCGAGTCATGGTAGATCGACGCTCCGTGATCGAATTGAGGGCACACGGGGATTGTCGTGCGCGGCGGCCACTGCCGCCACGAATGAATCGATCCAACAATATTCGCGCCGCTGCTAACCGGCATTTTGGCTGACCGCAAAAAACCGGTTCTCCGGTTTCGGCAGGCCGAGATGCTCGCGTAGCGTATTGCCCTCGTACTCGCGACGGAAAATGCCGCGCCGCTGCAACTCGGGCACGACTTTCTCCACGAAGTCGTCGAGGCCCGCGGGCAGATACGGGAACATCACGTTGAAGCCATCGCTGCCCGCCTCCACCAGCCATTGCTCCATCTCGTCCGCGATCGAATCCGGTGTGCCGACCATTTGCAGGCCCGAGTAACCGCCCACGCGCTGCGCGAGCTGGCGAATCGTCAAGCCCTCGTCGCGCGCCCAGTCCACCACGCGTTGCCGCGCGGTACGGCTCGCATTGCTCTCCGGAATCTCGGGCAGCGGGCCGTCCGGCTCGAAACCGGAGACGTCGTGACCGAGCGCGATCGAAAGCGAGGCAATGCCGCTGTCATAGTGCACGAAGCTGTCGAGACGTTCGCGCTTCTCGCGCGCCTCTTCCTGCGAGTCGCCCACTACGACGAACGCGCCAGGCAGGATCTTCAGATGATCGGGATCGCGGCCCAGCTTTTCCATGCGCCCCTTCACGTCGGCATAGAAACGCTTGCCGGCTTCGAGATTCGGCTGCGCGGTGAAGACCGCCTCGGCCGTTTCGGCAGCGAGTTGCCGCCCGGCCTCCGACGATCCGGCCTGCACCACCACCGGCCAGCCCTGCGGCGGCCGCGCAATATTGAGCGGCCCGCGCACGCAATAGTAGTCACCCTTGTGCGCGAGCACATGGAGCTTCTCCGGATCGAAATACTCGCCGCTCTCCACGTCGCGCAGGAATGCATCGTCGGCCCAACTGTCCCAGAGGCCAGTCACGACGTCGAAGAATTCGCGGGCGCGGCGATAGCGTTCGTCGTGCTCCACGTGTTCCTCGAGGCCGAAATTGAGCGCTGCGTCTGGATTGGAAGTCGTCACGAGGTTCCACCCGGCGCGGCCGCCGCTCAGATGATCCAGCGAGGCGAAGCGGCGCGCGACATGATATGGCATGTCGAACGTCGTCGAAGCCGTTGCGACGAGTCCGATCTTCTCCGTCACGGCGGCAAGCGCCGAGAGCAAGGTGAACGGTTCGAACGAGGTGGCGGTGTGGCTTCGCTTGAGCGCGTTGACCGGCATGTTCAAGACGGCGAGGTGGTCGGCCATGAAGAACGCGTCGAAACGCGCACGCTCGAGCGTCTGCGCAAAGCGCTTCAGATGCGCGAAATTGAAATTCGCGTCAGGGTACGCACCGGGGTAACGCCACGCCCCCGTGTGCAGGCTGACGGGGCGCATGAATGCGCCGAGATGCAACTGTCGGTTACGGTTCATCGCTTCGGCCGCCGGAAAACGAAAGTCACAACATACTCCGGATCGGCAAACTCCGCTGAGGGCGTCAGCGCAGATAAGCATCTGACAATATCTTGGTTGTGCCGATGTTGAAACAGATTAAGGTGAGAGATGGATCGCCGCGCACCCGCGGCAGTTTCAACATGCATCTTTAAACAGGCAACGGCACGATGTCGAACGACAACTACGACCATCACGACGACCACACGGCAAACGGCGCACGCCGCAAGCTATTGAAGCTCGCAGCGGGGGCCGCGACGGCCGCCGCGCTGCGTGGCGCAACGGGGCTCACGAGCGCTGCCGCGTTGACGCTTCAAAGCGGCGCGGCACGCGCGGACGAAGGCCGGGTCCTGCGCATCGGTTTCCAGAAGTACGGCAACTTTGTGGTGCTAAAGGCTCAGCACACGCTGGAGAAGCGGCTCGCGCCGCTCGGCTTCACCGTGCAATGGCTCGAGTTTCCCGGTGGCCCGCAGTTGCTGGAAGGGCTTGCCGCCGGCGCAGTGGATGTCGGCACCGTGGGCGAAACGCCGCCCATCTTTGCGCAGGCCGGCGGCGTGGATTTCGTCTACATTGCCAGCGAACCGCCCGCGCCGCAGGGTGAGGCCATTGTCGTGCACGAAGATTCGCCGATCCGCACGCCCGCCGACCTGCGCGGCAGGCGCGTTGCGTTCAACAAAGGCTCGAACGTGCACTATCTGCTCGTCAAGGCGCTGCAGAGAGCCAACCTCAAGTATGAAGATATCCAGCCCGTCTATCTCGCTCCCGCCGATGCGCGCGCCGCATTCACGAGCGGCAGCGTGGACGCCTGGGTGATCTGGGATCCCTACCTCGCGGCAATCGAACGCCAGGCGAAAGTGCGTTCGATCGCGAACGGCGAAAACCTCGTTCGCAATACACAGTACTACATAGCAAGCCGTAACTTTGCGAACGCACATGCGTCTGTCCTGCATGCGGTCGTGGAGGAAATCGGCGCCGTGGACGCCTGGGCACGCGACAACGTTCCGGCCGTTGCGGCTCAACTGTCACCGCTTGTCGGCCTCGACGCGTCGACGCTCGAACTCGCCCTCAGGCGCGCGAGCTACGGCGTGCAGCCAGTCGACGCGCCCACGCTCGCCTACCAGCAGCAAATTGCCGATACGTTCTCCGAACTCAAGCTGATCCCGAAGAAGCTCGTCGTCGCCGATGCGCGCTGGCAATCCGCCTGAGCGCGCTGACGCCCGGTTGTCGAGACATGGCAGCCGCGCCTGGCATCGCGCCAGGGCGGCCTTCCCCCGTTGCCCGGGCAAAACCGGCCTAGAAGCCGAGATCGGCGCCGCCAGGGCCACCCGCCGGCGCTTGCACCGCCTGGGCTTTGGGAGCCTCATGCACCGTGGCATCGGTCGTGAGCAAGAGCCCCGCCACCGAAGCCGCGTTTTGCAGCGCCGTGCGCGTGACCTTGGTCGGATCGAGCACGCCCTTTTCGACCAGATCGCCGTATTCGCCCGTGGCCGCGTCGTAACCGAAGTTGCCCGTGCCTTCCGCGACCTTCGCCGCCACCACGCTCGCTTCTTCGCCCGCATTGCTCACGATCTGACGCAGCGGTTCTTCCAGTGCACGCAGCACGATCTTCACGCCCGCCGTCTGGTCGGCGTTCTTGCCCTTCAGGTCGAGGATCGCCTGACGCACGCGGATCAGCGCCACGCCGCCACCCGGCACGATGCCCTCTTCCACGGCCGCGCGCGTGGCATGCAACGCATCGTCCACGCGGTCCTTCTTTTCCTTCACTTCGATCTCGGTGGCGCCGCCCACCTTGATGACAGCCACGCCGCCCGCCAGCTTCGCCACACGTTCCTGCAGCTTCTCGCGGTCGTAGTCGGAGGTCGCTTCCTCGATCTGCACGCGAATCTGCTTCACACGCGCCTCGATGGCGCCGGCTTCGCCCGCGCCGTCGATCACCGTGGTGTTTTCCTTGCCCACCTCGATGCGCTTGGCCTGGCCCAGCTCCTGGAGCGTGGCCTTCTCCAGCGTGAGGCCCGTTTCCTCGGCGACCACCTGGCCGCCCGTGAGGATCGCGATGTCTTCGAGCAGCGCCTTGCGGCGGTCGCCGAAACCCGGCGCCTTCACGGCCACCGTCTTCAGCACGCCGCGAATGTTGTTGACGACGAGCGTGGCGAGCGCCTCGCCCTCGATATCCTCGGCGATCAGCAGCAGCGGGCGCCCGGCCTTCGCCACCTGTTCGAGCAGAGGCAGCAGGTCGCGAATGTTCGAGATCTTCTTGTCGTGCAGGAGGATGAACGGATTGTCGAGTTCGGCGACCTGCTTGTCCGGGTTGTTGATGAAGTACGGCGAGAGATAGCCGCGATCGAACTGCAAGCCCTCCACGACGTCGAGTTCGTCGGCGAGCGACTTGCCGTCTTCCACCGTGATCACGCCTTCCTTGCCTACGCGATCGATCGCCTCGGCAATGCGCTGGCCAATCGACTCCTCGCCGTTGGCCGAAATCGTCGCGACCTGCGCAATCTCCTTGCTCGTCGTGGTGGGCTTGCTGATCTTCCTGAGTTCTTCAACGGCGGCCACCACCGCCTTGTCGATGCCGCGCTTCAGGTCGAGCGGGTTGAGCCCCGCCGCCACGTACTTCTGCCCTTCGCGCACGATCGCCTGCGCAAGCACGGTGGCGGTCGTGGTGCCGTCGCCCGCTGCGTCGCTCGTTTTCGAGGCGACTTCCTTGACGACCTGCGCGCCGATGTTCTGGAGCTTGTCGGCCAGTTCGATTTCCTTGGCGACCGAAACGCCGTCCTTGGTCACGACGGGCGCGCCGAAGCTGCGTTCGAGCACGACGTTGCGGCCCTTCGGGCCGAGAGTGACCTTGACGGCGTCGGCGAGCAGGTTCACGCCTTCGATGAGTTTGGTGCGGGCGATGTCGCCGAATACGATGTCTTTGGCTGCCATGATGACGTGCTCTCTCAGGTTCTCGCTTATTGATTGACGACTGCGACGATGTCTTCTTCGCGCAGCACGAGGAGTTCGTTGCCGTCGACCTTCACGGTCTGGCCCGCGTATTTGCCGAACAGCACGCGGTCTCCCGCGTTCAGGTCCGGCGCAATGCGGCGGCCGTCGTTGTCGCGGCGGCCCGGTCCCACGGCCAGCACTTCGCCCTGGTCCGGCTTTTCGGCGGCGCTATCGGGAATGACGATGCCCGACGCGGTGCGGGTTTCCTGGTCGAGTCGTTTGACGATCACGCGATCGTGCAGTGGGCGCAGGCTCATGGGTGGCTTCCTTGCGGTTATCTCTCGGTTATTCGCGGTGAAAATGGCACTCGCCTCGTGCGAGTGCTGATGGAAAACCGAGTATAGAAAGCCGGCGCGCGCCGCTCCAATAACGGATTGGCAGATCGATATCTCACGGAGGGGCTTATCGATATCGCGCGGAAGTGGAAAACGGAAAGGAGAGAGGAAAAGAGGAAGCGGAGCGGCGTCAGGCAACGCCGCTCCGGGGTCGTGTTACTGCCGCGGCGCCAGACCGCGAACGACCGACACGAGCGCATCGACCTCTTCGCACGTGTTGTAGAACGCGAGCGAGGGCCGCACGGTGGCTTCCAGACCGAAACGGCGCAGAATGGGCTGGGCGCAATGATGCCCCGCGCGCACTGCAATGCCTTCGCGGCTCAGCGCCTGCCCCACCTCTTCGGTGCTGTAGCCCTTCAGCACGAACGACAGCACGCTGGCCTTGTCGCGAGCCGTGCCCACGAGGCGCACGCCCGGCACCGGCGCGAGCACGCTCGTTGCGTAGGCAAGCAGATCGTGCTCGTAACGCGCGATGTTTTCGATGCCGACGCGGCTCACATAGTCCAGCGCGGCGCCCAGCCCCACCGCATCGGCGATATTGCCGGTGCCCGCTTCGAAGCGCGACGGCGGCGGCTGGAACACCGTCCGCTCGAACGTCACGTCCTGAATCATGTTGCCGCCGCCCTGCCATGGCGGCATGTTTTCCAGCACCTCGCGCTTGCCGTACACCACGCCGATGCCGGTCGGCCCATAGATCTTGTGGCCCGAGAACACGAAGAAGTCCGCATCGAGCGCCTGCACGTCCACCCGCATGTGCGAAATCGACTGCGCGCCGTCGACCAGCGCCTTCGCGCCCGCACGATGCGCAAGCTCCACAATCTCGTCCACGGGCACGACCGTGCCCAGCGCGTTCGACACCTGCGTGACCGAGACGATCTTCGTGCGGTCGTTGAGCAGTTTGCGGTACTCGTCCACCAGCACCTGGCCCGAATCGTCGACCGGAATGACGCGCAGCCTGGCGCCCTTGAGCGCGGCGAGCTGCTGCCACGGGACGATGTTCGCGTGGTGCTCGAGATGCGAGACGATGATCTCGTCGCCCTCGCCCACGTTCTGCACGCCCCAGGTCTTCGCGATCAGGTTGATCGCCTCGGTCGTGCCGCGCACGAACACGATCTCTTCGGGCGACGATGCATTGATGAAGCGCTGCACCGTCTTGCGCGCATGCTCGTACGCGTCGGTCGCTCTCGCCGCGAGCGTGTGCGCCGCGCGGTGAATGTTCGAGTTCTCGTGCGCGTAGAAGTACGCGAGGCGATCGATCACGGCCTGCGGCTTGTGCGTCGTCGCGGCGTTGTCGAACCACACCAACGGCTTACCGTTCACGCGCTCCTGGAGGATCGGGAAGTCGCGGCGCACCGCATTGACATCGAAAGGCGGATGCGCGCCGCGCAACGGCACCCCCTGGCTCACGCCTGGCGCCGCTGCCCGTTCGTCGAGGAAATATCGCGCGGGGCCGCCGCTTGCATCGTAGTCCCGATGATCGAGGGTCAGCAGGCCACGCAGCGCATCGTCGCCCGGCAAGCCGAACGCCTCCGGCGTAGGGAGCCCGTGCACCGGCACCTCGATATCGCGCGCCGTATCGCGCCAGCCGTTGCCCGCCGTTTCCGTGAAGTAGAACGGCGAACGCTCGCTCGTCGTGGCTCGCACTGGCTCGGACGGCTCGGCCACCGCGTAAGCCTGTGGCACGCCAAGCAGCGAGCCGCCCGCGCGCGGCTCCAGCGCCGGTGCGACCGTCACCGCGTTGTCGGGCAGTCCGTTCGCCGCCGCCGCGTGCGGCGCGAGCGCGGGTACGCGATTGCCGAGCGAAAGCACGTGCGTGGGCGCGGAAGGCGCGAGATTCAAGCCCGGTGCCTTGCCTTGCGGCGGCGCGAAGCCCGGCACGCCCGTGCCGGTGCCGCCCGGACCCGCGAGCGGTGAGCCCGCCGGCGCCGGATTGCTGACCGAGGCAAGTATCGGCGCGGCCGCGGGCAAGGCGGACGGCACGCCGCCTACCGCGCCGCTACCTGCCGCGACGCCGGGCGCGCCTGCGCCGCCCGGCAACGTGCTGAAGAACTCGTTGGCGAGCCGCGCGAGCGTGGCGGGATCCGGCAGTCCGCCCGGCAACGGCGGATGCGCGATCTCCGTTGGGTTAGCGGTAGGTGTCAGGGTAGTCATGGTACTTGCCGATTTCCACGTCATCGAGCACAGCCAGCGCATCCGGCGAATGCACCGCCAGCGAGCAGTACAGCGAGATCAGATACGACGCGATCGCCTGGTTGTTGATGCCCATGAAGCGCACCGAGAGCCCCGGTCCCTGCTCGCCCGCCACGCCCGGTTGATACAGGCCCACCACGCCCTGGCGCTTGTCGCCCACGCGCAGCAACAGGATCTTGGTCTTGCCGTCGGCAACCGGCACCTTGTCCGAAGGAATCAGCGGAACGCCGCGCCACGTGAGGAACTGCGAACCGAACAGGCTGACCGTAGGCGGCGGCACGCCTCGCCGCGTGCATTCGCGGCCGAATGCGGCAATCGCGAGCGGATGGGTAAGGAAGAACGCGGGCTCTTTCCAGACCTTCGTGAGCAGTTCGTCGAGGTCGTCGGGCGTGGGCGCGCCGGTCAGCGGGAAAATGCGCTGGTCTTCCTCGACGTTCGCCAGCAGGCCGTAGTCGGGATTGTTGATGAGCTGGCTTTCCTGCAACTCCTTGATCGTTTCGATCGTGAGGCGCAGTTGCTCCTTGATCTGGTCGTGCGGGCTGCTGTAGAGGTCGGAAATCCGCGTGTGTACGTCGAGCACCGTGCTCACCGCGTTGAGGAAGTACTCGCGCGGCTGCTCTTCGTAAGGCACAAATGTCGTGGGCAGCGTGCCTTCGTCCTCGCGCGCCGTGCAGGCGGCACGCACTGCTTCGGGGTCCTTAACGCGGTTCAGACGATAAATACCGGCTTCGACCGGCACCCATTGCAGCAGGTGCGTAAGCCAGCGCGGCGTGATCGTGGAAAGCTGCGGGACGGTTTTGGTGGCATTCGCCAGTTGCCGCGCGGCGTTATCGCCAAGCGCGGTCTGGCCGCTCTGAATCGAGGACATGAACGAGGGCTCCGGTGACTTATAACGAAAACTGCTTTGCTTATGAAGACGGCTGATTATGAGGAGCCAATGGAGCCGGATCAACCGGCTATAGACGGCAGCGTGCGGGAAGCCTCAGGGCGACAACGGGCTGCCGGGAAGCGAGATCGCGGTCGGAGCGCCCGCGGCCCCACCCGCAAGCAGCTCCGCGATACCCAAGCCGAAAGCCAATGCAAGCTTTTCGACGGTGACGATCGAAGCGATGGCCGTGCCGCGCTCGATTTCGCCGACGTAGGTGCGGTTGAGTCCCGCATGTTCGGCGAGCCGCTCCTGCGACCAGGCCTGCGCCTCGCGCAGGCGGCGCACCGTGGCGCCGAAGTCATGGACGATGGCGCTCATCATGCCGCGCCCGTTGCGATGGCATCCGGCGCGGCGGTGCCGGGGCGTTCATGCGCCGGCGCGCGCACTTCGTGCCGGGAAATCGCCTGGGTGATATGCGCCCCCGCCGGCACGCTTTCGGTCAGCCAGACATTGCCGCCAATCACCGCGCCGCGCCCGAGCGTGACACGCCCGAGTATCGTCGCGCCCGCATAAATGACGACCTCGTCCTCGACAATGGGATGACGTGGCAGCCCTTTCTCGAGATTGCCGGCCGCGTCGCGGGGAAAGCGTTTTGCGCCGAGCGTCACGGCCTGGTACACACGCACGCGCTCGCCAATGATCGCGGTTTCGCCGATCACGACGCCCGTGCCGTGATCGATGAAGAACGCACTGCCGATCTGCGCGCCCGGATGAATGTCGATGCCGGTGGCCGCATGCGCCAGTTCTGAAATGATGCGCGCGAGCAGCGGCAAACCGAGCCGGTAGAGTTCGTGCGCGAGCCGGTGGTGAATCATCGCCAGCACGCCCGGATAGCAGAGCAGCACCTCGTCGACGCTGCCCGCGGCCGGATCGCCGTTGAACGCCGCGAGCACATCGCTGTCGAGCAATCCCCGGATGACTGGCAGGCGCTGCGAGAACGCACGCACGGCAGCCAATGCGCGTGCATCGATTTCGCCGTGATCGGTTTCGGCGTGGCGCGCCTTGTAGCGCAGTTCGAGCCTCGCCTGCGCCAGCAGTGCGTGCAGCGCGGCGTCGAGCGCATGGCCGACGTAGAAGTTCTCGCTTTCCTGGCGCAGGTCGGGCGGCCCGAGCCGCATCGGGAACAGCACGCCCTTGAGCGTTTCGACGACCTCGGCCAGCGCTTCGCGCGCGGGCAGGTCGCGCCCGCCCGGCTCCAGGGCGCGGCGCTGCAATTCCCGCCATTGCTGACGCACGCCCTGCAGCGCATCGACGATTTCCGACACATGAAATACGGTCACGCCAGTTCTCTCTTCGTTATTCGTTGGGGGCGTCGGGAACAGGCTCTAATCCTGCACCCACGGTAAGTCATGAAAACGCCAGCCATTACGGCGCCCGCGCCGGCCGGCTTCGTCCAGGTCGCCTTCAAAGCCTTCGGTGACGTTGAACACATGGGTAAAACCCGCCTTGGCCGCCGCTTCGGCGGCCTGTGCCGACCGGTTGCCGCTGCGGCACAACAGGACAATCGCCGCGCTCTTGCCCGTCTTTGCCTCGAGCTCGCGCACGAAGCGCGGATTGCGTGTGAAGCTCGTGCCTGTGGCCCACGCCACATGCAACGTGTCGGGCACGTGGCCAACGAACTTGCGCTCTTCGGCCGTGCGCACGTCCACGAGCACCGCTTCGCCCGCCTGATGGAGCGCCCAGGCTTGCCGCGGCGTCACGCTGCCCGCGTAGGGCAGGCCGGCCGCCTGCGCGGCGCCGCGCGCCGCTTCCAGATCCGCGTGCAGCGGCGTTTCATGCAGTTCCACTGTCATCAGTGTCTCCTTAATGTGGACGGCAGCGCCCCGACCCTCGGAGCGCTGCCGCCTATAGCCATCAGGATTCCACTATGCAAGTGCGCCACCGCCGTTCCAACCAATAAAAACTGATATGCAAATGGGCACACGTATGAGATGCAATCGTGCGAATTCGATCGCGTGCGCCCTCGTCAACATGACGCCGGCCTGCCGCGCTGGTCGATCCACAGTCGCGCCCAGCGCGAGGCGTACGCAATGGCGTGATCGGCCTCGAAGAAGTAATCGAGTGCGTCGAAAGTGAACGACGAACCGGGCGGCGACGACCAGTTTTCGATGGTCAGGTTCGCCGCGTAGAGTCCGCTCGGCAATGCGTGTGCGGACGCTTCGACTTCGTAGCCCTTATATCGCATGAAGGCTCCCGTAATGACAAACGCGGACACAAGCGCCCGCGGCACTTCATCCTGGTGCAAGAAGCGCACGACGGCAAAGAAGGCTTTGGCGTTAGCAAATCAGCACGGGCATCACTTCGTCATCACGATGCACTTTGCCTGCATGGGCGGGAATATTCACGCTGGAACGTCCGATGACAAACGACAGCATATGGTTTGCGCAATTCATTATTTCGCGGCAAACCAGATTCGGCATTACGCTGACATTCGACGTCGCTTTCCAATACTTACGCCATTTAATTAGGTTTACATACGATTCGATTCATGGCGACGCGCGCGCACGTATGCAGACCGCACTCACCTCAAGCGCCTCTTCACTTCGATCCGCACGGAGACCGATTCATGGCCGCATTGCACGGTTCCAGCCTCACCCCGCCCGCCCCGAACGGGCAACGCCGCAAATGGCTGCGCGCCGCCGGCGCGACCGCGCTGAGCGCGCCGGTTCTGACACTCGGCCGCAAGGCATGGTCGGCGCCGGCGCTCAAGCCGTTCACCTTCGCGTGGGCGCCGAACGGCTTTTGCCTCACGCCCGTCGCCGTCGCGCAGGAGCAGGGGTTCTTCGAAAAGAACGGACTGAAGGTCAATCTAGTGAGCTACGCCGGCTCGAACGACCAGTTGCTGCAAACGCTTTCCACCGGCAAGGCCGACGCTGCGGTCGGCATGATCCACCGCTGGCTCAAACCGTTGGAGGCAGGGTTCGATGTGAAGATCATCAGCAGCGTGCACGGCGGATGCGTGCGCCTGATCGGCTCGAGCGCGGCCGGCGTGACGTCGCTCGCCGCGCTCAAAGGCAAGACCGTGGGGGTAAGCGACCTCGCCTCTCCGGGCAAGAACTTCTTCGCCATCCTGCTGCTCAAGCACGGCATCGACCCGGACCGCGACGTGAGCTGGCGCCAGTATCCCGCGGACCTGCTCGATGTCGCCGTGCAAAAGGGCGAGATCCAGGCCATCGCCGACGGCGACCCGAATCTCTATCTGCTGGAACGGCAACGTCCGGGCGCATACACGCATCTCGCCAGCAATCTTTCCGACGAATACGCGCACAAGGTCTGCTGCGTGATCGCCGCACGGGGCTCGCTGCTGCGCAGCGATCGCCCGACCGCTGCGGCGCTTGCGCGTGCGCTGATCCAGGCCACCGACTTCTCGCGCGAGAACCCGCGGGAAGCGGCGAAATCGTTCGCGAAGTACACGCCGAAGTTCGCCGAGGATGACCTTGTAAAGCTCTATTCGTCGCTCACCTACGATCACCATCCGACCAACGTCGATCTCCAGCAGGAGATCGCGTACTTCGCCGAGGACTTCAAGCGCGCCGGCGTGCTCAAGCCCACCACCGACCCGCAGCGCTTCGCCGCGGCCGTCTACACCAACGTACTGGGGTGACGCGATGACGACGCTCGAACAGCCTGCGCTGGCGCGCGCCGGCGCCAGCGACGCACTGGAGGCCAGCGAAGGCGCAGGCCAGCCTTTCGCGAATGTCGACCTCCGGGGCCGGCGTTCTTCCGGGCAGCCAACCGCGTGGTACACCGGGCTCGCGGTCGCGGCGGCATGGGCCGTGTTTGGCGGCGTCACGCGCCTGTGGCCGAACCGCATCACCGGTTTTTCCGACTGGGCCTATACCGCCGAACTGGGCGCGGCCGCCTGGGCGATCGCGGCATGGCTCGCGCTGTTCGCGCTCGTACTGCCCGCTCTCGAACGCAGCAGCGAGCGGTTGCGGCCCGCGCTGCGCGGCTTGAGAAAAGCGGGTCCATGGCTGATCGCGTTGCCCGTTGCGTTCGCGCTCTGGGAGATCCTCACGGCGAAGACCGCGCTCCTGCCTACGCCGTTCTTCGCGCCGCCGCAGGCGCTCGTCGAGGTCTATCGCGACGACTGGGCGCGGCTCGCCGATTGCGTGGCCCATTCGATCGGCCTGCTCGCCGTAGGCTTTCTCTACGGCGGCGCGGCCGGATTCCTCATCGGCGTGTCGATCGGCTGGTCGCGCGCCGTGGGCTACTGGGTGCACCCCGTCATGCGCGTGCTCGGCCCCGTGCCCGCCACGGCGCTGCTGCCGCTCGCGTTCTATATCTTCCCGTCGAGCCGTTCCGCCGCGATCTTCCTGATCGCGCTCGCCACCGCGTTCCCCGTGACCGTGCTCACGTGGTCGGGAGTCGCGAGCGTCAACAAGGCGTACTACGACGTGGCCCGCACGCTCGGGGCAAGCCAGCGGTTCCTCGTGCTGCGCGTCGCCATTCCGGCTGCGCTGCCCCAGGTCTTCGTCGGCCTCTTCATGGGCCTGAGCGCCTCGTTCACGGTGCTCGTGACAGCCGAGATGATGGGCGTGAAATCCGGCCTTGGCTGGTACCTCACATGGGCGCAGGGGTGGGCGTCGTACTCGAACATGTACGCCGCGCTGCTCGTGATGGCTGTCCTGTTCTCGGGCCTCATCACCCTGCTCTTCCTCGTGCGCGATCGCACGCTCGTCTGGCAGAAAGGAACCGTCAAATGGTAAATGCCGCCGTGGCGCACGCCACGCCCTCGATTTCGCCCGAGCCAGCGATCCGGGGCGCACATATCACTGTCGAGCAGGTGAGCCACCGCTTCGAAACGCCCAAGGGCCCGCTCGCGGTGCTCGACGACGTGACGCTCTCGGTCGCGCCGGGCGAATTCGTCGCGCTGCTGGGCCCAAGCGGCTGTGGAAAGTCCACGCTGCTGCGTCTCGTCGCGGGGCTCGAACCGGCGACGCAGGGCAGGGTCCTGCAAGACGGCGCGCCGATCGAGCGGCCCGATCCCTCGCGCGTCGTGGTGTTTCAGGACCCGACGCTCTACCCATGGCGGCGCGTGCGCGCGAACGTCGCGCTCGGGCTGCAGGCGCGCGGCGTGATCAAGCAGGAACGCAAGCGTGTGGATGTCGAGCTCGAACGCGTTGGCCTCACCGAATTCGCGGATGCCTTTCCGCACCAGCTTTCGGGCGGTATGTCGCAGCGTGTGGCGCTGGCCCGCGCGCTCGTCAACGATCCGCGCCTGCTCGTGCTCGACGAGCCGCTCGGCAAGCTCGACTCGCTCACGCGTCTGGCAATGCAGAGCGAACTCGTGGATCTCTGGCAGCGCGACCGTTTCTCTGCGCTGCTCGTCACCCATGATGTGGAAGAAGCGCTCTTTCTTGCCCAGCGCGTGATCGTGTTCAGCCCGCGGCCCGCGCGCGTCGCGGCCGAACTGCATGTCGACCTGCCCTATCCGCGCCATCGCGGCGACCCGGCGTTTGCCGCGCTGCGCCGCGAAGCCTTGCAGCATCTCGGCCTCGACGCGAGCTGGTAAGGAATACGAATAATGCGGTACGCTTCATCCCACGCGCGACGATGAGCGCGCTGCTTTCCGGCAACGCCTGGCTCAACCCGTTTCTCGGCGCGCTGCAGGCGGCGCAGGTCGAACTCGGCAGTGTGGCGCACGCGTTCGGCATCGCCGGCGACAGCCACGGCCAGCCCGCGTGGCCGTGGCCGAAACGCCTCGCCGTAGAGGTTCTGCTGATCGATGCGGGCGTCGCGCGCCAGCTCGCACTGGCGCTCGCCGCCACCGGCGGCGCACTGCTGCTCGCGGTCGCGGGCCTGGTCTGGCGCGGGCGGCGCATCGCGCTGTTCGCCGCGGCCGCACTCGCCGCCTGGTTCGCGCCGTGGCCCGACACTTCGCTGTGGCTGACCGACGCCGTGCCCACGAGCTTCCAGACCACGCCCTTCTCGGTCGAGACGATCGCGCTCGGCGCGGCACACTATGCGCGCGAGTGCGCGGCCTGCCACGGCGACACGGGCCGCGGCGACGGCCCGCGCGCCGGCACGCTCGTGCACTGGCCGCCGACCGTCGTGGGCCCGCTGCTCGGTCATCGTCTGGACGGGGAATTGTTCTGGCGCGTGCTGCATGGCATGCACGCACGCGACGGCGCGCAAACGATGCCCGGATTCGAAGGACGCCTGTCCGATGCGCAGACGTGGGCCATTCTCGATTATCTGAAGGTGCTGGCCGCGGGCGGCGGCGCGCAGGACGGCGAAGGCTGGCCGGTGCCTGTGGCGCTGCCTGCACTAGACGTGCGCTGCGGCGACGCGCCGGCCGTGCCGCTGGCCAGTTGGCGCGCAGGGCAGCGAGTGCGGGCCGTGGCCGTCGACGGGCGCGCGCCGCCGCTCGAAGATCCGCGCTGGCAAACGCTGCTGCTGTTCCGCGACGGCGCGTTGCCCGCGCCGTCCGAAGCCGCGCGTTGGGCAGCGAATGGCGACGCCTCGTGCGTGGCCGTCTCGCCCGGAGCGTGGACTGCGTTCGCGGGCATAGCGGGCGTGAATGCGCAAGCCTTCGCGGGCTCGCAACTGATCGCTGACCGCGACGGCTGGCTGCGCGCCGAGGCGAAACCGGGCGACCCCGCATGGGCCAACGCGGCGCTGCTCTGCACAGCCGCCGGCGCGGGCGGCGAACGCGGCGGGCGCGGCGGGCGCGTGAGCCGCGGGCGGTCCGATCCGCTCACTTCGCTACTGCTGCGCATTGATGCGGAGCCAGTGCGTTACGTGAAGGGTGGCTACGTGCATTGATCGCGGCACGGAAAAACGCACCTTCATCGCACACCTTCATCGCGCACCTTCCGCTGCATCGAACGAATCGGAAAGATAACGCATATGATTCGGCATCCCTATTATCTGCCTTCGATATATAAATCTCGATTTGATATTGGCCACGGTTTGCATCCCAAACCATAATGGGCAACGAGCGGATTGCACCGCCCGCGCGCTCCCGCAGTCTTGAAGCGCGACCTCTCAACCGTATCTGGATCGCTGCGGCCGCGGCCACTTCCGCCACACGGTGACGTGACCCGCGCTCGCGCCCATGCAGGAGGTAACGTCTTGAGTACCGTACTGGAACATCGAGCGCCGCAATCATCACTTACCCCGCAAGCGGGGTCGCCACTGCTCACCGAATCACTGCTGGAGCGCATCGGTGCCCGCGCAGCGCAGTACGACCGCGAGAACGCGTTCTTCGTAGAGGATCTGGCTGACCTCCACGCATCAGGTTTCCTGCGTGCAAGCGTGCCGCGCCAGTTCGGCGGCCTTGGTTTCACGCTGCCGGCGCTATTGCGCGAACAGATCAGGCTCGCCTCCCGGGCGCCCGCCACGGCGCTCGCACTCAATATGCATCTCTACTGGGCAGGCGCCGCCTTGCATCTGTGGCGGCGCGGCGATCCTTCGGCCGACTGGATTCTGCGCGAGATCGGCGCGGGCAAGGTGTTCGCCGCAGGCCATGGCGAGCCTGGCAACGATGCGGGCCTCGCGGACTCGACAGTGCGCGCGACGCCGCTACCCGGCGGCGCCTGGCGCTTCGAGGGCCACAAGATATTCACGTCGCTCGCCCCCGCATGGGACTGGCTCGGCGTGCATGGACGCGACGACAGCGATCCGGCCAATCCGCGCATCGTGCACGCCTTCATTCGCCGGGACGCGGCGGGCCATCGCACCGAGCCCACGTGGGACGCGCTCGGATTGCGTGCGACGAGCAGTCACGACACGTGGCTCGAAGGCGTCGTTGCGCGGCCCGAGCACGTCACCCGCGTGTTGCCCGCGGGGCCGCCCGATGACCCATTCGTCGACGGCATTCTTGGCGCAGTACTGCCCGGGCTGGGCGCGGTGTATTACGGCATCGCGAAGCGCGCTTTCGACCTGGCGCTGGATGCGGCGCGATCGCGGCGCTCTCTCGCGCTGGGCGGCCAGACGTATGCGTTCAAGCCGCTCACGCAGGCCCACGTCGCGCAAGCCGCGATCGAACTGGAGAGCATCGAGGCGCTGCTCGAGCGCACCGCACAGCGCTGGTGGGACGGCTACGCACCTGGCGAACTGTGGCTCGCGCAACTCCTTGCGGCCAAACAGCACGCCGTCGATGGCGCGCTGCGTGTGGTCAATCTCGCCTTGCAGGTGAGCGGCGCGGGTTCGCTCTCGCGCCGTCAGGAACTCGAAAGGCTTTTTCGCGACGTGCGCGCCGGCGCGTTCCATCCGCCCAACGCCGATGCAACGCACGAGTTGATCGGCCAGCTATGGCTGGGCGTCCTCGGCCAGACCGTATAGCGCACGCATCTCAACGATTCTTCGAAGATTTCCGGTTCGCACGCAAAACATAAGGAGTCCTTTTATGTCTTCTGCCGCATCCACTATCGATATCGCGTCGCGTCGGGCGGATTTCGTTGCCGGTCACGACATCGCACACGAGCCCGTCTCCCGGCTTGGCCTGCCCGAAGAATCGGGGCTGCCGCCGCATGCTGCCGAGCTCTTCGAGCGATTTCGGCGCCAATACGGCTTCGTGCCAAACTGGCTGGCCGCACTGGCCGTCAACCCCGACACGGCGTCGCGGCTCGTGGCGTTCTACGAACATCTGTTCGACCCGCATCGCAGCCGCCTGACGGCCGCCGAGCGAGAACTGATCGCAGTCGTCACTTCCGCGGCGAACACCTGCAGCTATTGCGTGTTCAACCACACCCAGTCGCTCGCGACTGCGCTCGGCGACACCGTGCGCGCACAGCGCATCGCGCAGGGATGGCATCACGTGCGGCTGGATCCGAAGGAGGCGGCGCTCGCCGGGATTGCGGAGCAACTCACGCGCGAACCCGGCCTTGTCGACGACAGCGCTTTGCAGCGGCTCCACGACCTCGGCTTCACGCGTGAGGCGGTCGTCGAGATCCTCGAAATATCCGCTTTCTTCAATTACGCGAACCGTCTGACGATCGCGCTCAATGTCGTGCCCGACGATCAGTTTTTCTCGGGAAGAGACCGCGAGACCTCATAAGATTCGCGCCGTCGACGGGACGTATAGCCGCTGCCGCCCGCCGCAGGCGCTACCGCCGCTCACGCCGCACGTGCAAGCTTCGCCGACTTGAAGCTTTGCGCAACGCTTTGCGCCAGCACCGCGATAGCGGATTCCATCTTGCCAATGGCGCGTGAGCGGACGATACGCACCGCGATTTCGGGCTTGAAGTCGCTCACCTGCACGATGTCCAGCAAATCGGCGTGCGCGCTCGCCACGACGAGCGGATACGGCACGACACCGAGGCCCACGCCGTCCGCGACGAGCCCGAGTTGCAACTCGGTGCCGAGCGTTTCGAAATTCAGTTTGAGTGCGTGGCCTTGCGCAGCGAGCGCATGCTGCAGGCCGGCGCGAAAGCCGCAACCGTCCGGATTGAGCACCCAGCCGTGCGACTGGCATTCGGCGAGCGTCCAGGCGCGGCGCTTCAGCAGCCCCTTTTGCGCGACCACGGCGAGCTTGAGCGAGCTGAGCGATTCCGCCACCAGCGTTTCGGACAACGCGCGGTTAGCGGGCAACAGCACGACGGCCGCGTCGAGTTCGCCGTCCTCCACTTTTTGCAGCAGCGGTGCGCCCCACCCCGTGGATACGCGCGCCTGCAACCCGGGATGCGCGTGACGCAGCGATTGCAGCGCGTCGAGCATCGCGATGTCGGCAACGGTTTGCGCTACTCCCACACGCAGCACGCCCGCAAGCGGCGCCCCGTCGTTCACGAGTTGCCGCAGCGCGTCGATCTCTCGAACGATGGCGCGGCACTGGTCGTACACGGCGCGGCCCATCGGCGTCGTGCGCATGGGCTTGGTGTTGCGATCGAGCAGCGCCACGCCCAATGCTTCCTCGAAATTCTGGATGCGGCGAGTCACGGCGGGCTGCGTCAGTTCGAGCCGTTCGGCCGCGTGGCTCAGCGACTCGCTGCGCACCACGGCGACGAAGGCTTCGATCTCGTCGAGTGTCATGATGGTCCCGGTGTATTGATCGCGTAGCTTAACGTCGTTGCAACGCTTCGTTCAAGCGCCGGCGCATTTGCGATCTGCATATTTCCTTATAAGAACAATGCGTTTGCCTTATACGGGAGCGCTCCGTATCGTGCTCTCTTCGCTATCCGCATTACCCAGGGAATCTTCATGCGCCGCGCTTATGTCCGCTTTCTTGTCGCGATTGCTGCAACGTTGCCGCTGGCTGTATCCGCCGCCACGCTCAAGGTCGGCGACCAGCAGCTCCAGACGCGCGGCATACTCGAAGCGTCGGGCCAGCTAAAGGACGTGCCCTACCAGATCGAATGGTTCAATTTTCCCGCCGCGCAGCCGCTGGGCGAAGCGCTCAACGCGGGCGCGATCGACGTGGGCGGCCTGGGCGACGCCCCGCTCATCTTCGCGTACTCGGCAGGTGCGAAAATCCGCGCCGTTTCGGCCACGCGCTCGACGCCTGTCGATCTCGCGATCGTCGTGCCCGACGCTTCGCCCATCCGCAACGCTGCCGACCTCAAGGGCAAGCGCATCGCCACCACGCGCGGCTCGATTGGCCACTATCTCGCCGTGGCCACGCTCGAACATGCGAACCTCAAGCTCACCGACGTGACCTTGTCGTACATGCAGCCCGTCGACGCCCAGGCCGCACTCGCCACCGGCAGCGTGGACGCCTGGTCCACATGGGACCCTTACGTGGCACTCACCGAAGCGCGCCAGCATACGCGCAGCATCGCGAACGGCGTGGGCGTTTCATCGGGCTTGAGCTTCGAGGCCGCCACCGACACGGCGATCCGCGACAAGCACGCCGAACTCGCCGACTTCCTGCGTCGCGTGGCGGCCGGCCAGCGTTGGGCGCTCTCGCATCCTGACGAAGTCGCGGCGATCCAGTCGCGCGTGACGGGTCTGCCCGCCGACGTGCTCAAAACCGTCTATCAGCGCGCGCAACTGCATCCCGTGCCGATCGACAACGGCGTGATCGCCGAGCAGCAGCGCACCGCCGATCTCTACCTGCGTGCGGACGTCATCAAAACACGCCTCGACGTTGCGCCGAGCTTCGACAAACAGTTCTCGTCGACCGCTCCCTGAACGGACGTCCATCGCCCGGACTTCACCGCAATTACGGAACCGCCATGGCAGACGTCACCTCCTCTTCAAACCGCTATGGACCGCCTTCGCGCGCCGGCGGCTCGCGGCTTTCGACGGGTCGCTTTTATTTCTGGCTCTCGTGGGCGATCCCCGCGCTGATCGTCGTGGTCTGGGAACTCGCGGCGCGCGTGGGCTGGATCGCGCCGCAAGTGCTGCCGGCGCCGAGCAGCGTCGCCGCGACGGCGTGGGATCTTGCCCGCAACGGCGACCTGTTCGTGCACCTCGGCGTCTCGCTGCTGCGTGCCGTAACAGGACTTCTGATCGGCGGCACGATCGGCCTCGTGCTTGGCGTACTGGTGGGTTTTTCCCGGCTCGCGCAGGCGCTCATCGACCGGTCGATCCAGATGGTCCGCGCGATTCCCTTTCTCGCGATGCTGCCACTCGTCATCGTGTGGTTCGGCGTGGGCGAAGTCGCGAAGATTTTTCTGGTCGCGCTCGCCGTGCTGTTTCCCGTCTACATCAACACGATGCTCGGCATTCGTCAGATCGAACCCAAGCTGATGGAACTGGCCAAGGTGATCGGGTTGAACTGGCCGGCCGTGGTGCGCCGGATCATCCTGCCTGGCGCCATGCCTTCGATCCTCACCGGCGTGCGTTACGCGCTGGCGCATGCGTGGCTCGCCCTCGTGATCGCCGAAACGCTCGCGACGACCAAGGGCATCGGCTTTCTCGCCATGGACGCCCGCGAATTCCTGCAAACCAACGTCATCCTGTTGACCATGATTATTTACGCGATCATCGGCGTTGCCGCGGACGCGCTGGTTCGCTCGCTCGAAGCGCGCTTCCTCTCCTGGCACGCTAACTACGCGAAGGGGGCGAAATAATGGGCTCCACCGTCGCGTTGTCCCTTCCTGCGAATGGCGCGCCTCGCGCCGCAAACGAAGCCGCCGCGGCACCGTCCGCTGTATCGGTGCGCGGCCTGCAACGCCGTTATGGCGAGCGCGTCGTCATCGACGCACTCAACCTCGATATCCGCACAGGCGAATTCGTCGCGCTGCTCGGCGAAAGCGGCTGCGGCAAGACCACACTGCTGCGTGCGCTCGCGGGCCTCGACAAACCGGATGCCGGGCAGATTCGTGCACCAGAGCGGCCCTCCGTGGTGTTTCAGGAGCATCGTCTGCTGCCGTGGGCCACCTTGTGGGAGAACGTCGCGCTCGGCCACGAGTCGAGCGTCGGGCGCACCGGTGCCACCCGGGCACTGGCCGAAGTCGGTTTGTCAGGCCGCGAGGACGACTGGCCGCGCAATCTGTCCGGCGGTCAGGCGCAGCGCGTGGCGCTCGCACGGGCGCTCGTGCGCGACCCCGCGCTGCTGTTGCTCGATGAACCGTTCGCCGCGCTCGACGCGCTCACGCGCATCAAAATGCATGGACTCGTGAAGCAGCTGGTCGCGCGCCACGCGCCGGGCGTGCTGCTCGTGACCCACGACGTCGACGAGGCGCTCGCTCTCGCGGACCGGATACTCGTCATGCGCGCCGGGCGCATCGCGGCTTCGTTTCACACCGAAGACCACACGCCGCAGGCATTGCGGCTCACGCTGCTCGAGGGACTGGGCGTTCGGTCGCACTGATGCGCTCCGCTCTCTACAGAAGGAACCACCACGAATGAACGATGTTTCACTGACTCGCCGCCAGCTTCTGCTCGCGGCGGGAGGTTTGCTTGCCGGCGCCGCAGCCGCGCCTCTTCTTTCCGCGCAGGCGGCCGAGCCGCCGCGCAAGCTCACGCGCAACACCGACACGGTCCGCATTGGCTGGGGTTACGGCGCCCTGCCCGACATCGCCAGGCAGCGCGGCGTGTTCGAGAAGACGCTCGCCGCGAAGAACATCAAGGTCGAATGGATCGGTCCGTTCCCGAACCATGCGCCCTCGATCCAGGCCGTGGTCGGCGGTAGCGCGGACTTCGGCTTCTGGGGCTCCACCACACCCGCGCTCGCCGCCATGCTGGCCGGCTCGCCCATCGTCTTCACCGGATTCGACGTGTATTCGCCGCGGTCCACGGCCATCATCGTGAAGAAGTCGAGCGGCATCAACTCGGTTGCCGACCTCGCCGGGCGCAAGGTCGCGGTGAACCGCTCGGGGCTCGGCGAGTTCCTGCTCATCGCGGCGCTGGAGAAGCACCATATCGACCGCGACAAGGTCGAGTTCGTCTATCTGAATCCGCCCGATGCGGCGCCTGCATTTGCGCAAGGCAGAGTCGATGCATGGTCGATGTGGTCGCCCGCCGTGGATATCGCGCGCTATTCGCATGACGCGAAGGACATTTTCAACGAGGGGCGCGATCTCGACTTCCTCATCGACTACAGCTCGCTCGTGACACGTCGCAAGTTCACCGAAGAAAATTCGGAGCTGGTGCGCGCCGTGCTCGACGCGTATTACGTGGAAGGCGCCTGGCAGTCGGCGCATGCCGCCGATTCGGAACAGCTCGTGCAGAAGGAAGCGAAGTATCCGGACCAGGTGCGCGACTATCTGACGAGCCTGAAGCGCGTGAACCAGTTTCACGAGCCGGACGACGCGGCCTTCATGGCGCAGTTCCAGCGCGCGGCGGATTGGCTCGCGCAACGCAGAATCATCAACGGGCCCATCAAGGTCGCCGATTACAGCGTCAAGGTGTGACGCGTCATGAACGGGAATGCGCATGACTGAAACCTCCGCCCTCCAGCCCGGCGGCATCGCGCTCGTCTCGCCGTTGTCCGCCGCGCTCGGGTTCTCCGAAGCGATAATCGGGATCGCCGCGACGGCGGCGCAGCGCGAGCGGGAGCAGCGCCTGCCGCACGAAGAGATCGCCACGCTGAAGGCGCTCGGTTTCGGCGCGTTGCGCCTGCCCGCCGACGACGGCGGCCGCGGTCTGTCATTGAGCGAACTCTTCGCCGTGGCGCGTGACGTCGCCGCGGCCGATTCGAACATCGCCCACGCCTTGCGCAATCACTTCTGGCAAGTGGAAGCCGCGCTCAAGCAACGTGCCCTGCCGTTCCATGCGCACGTGCTCGACCTCGTGCGCCAGCGCAAGACGATCGGGCTTAGTTTCGTCGAAAGCGACGCGACGGCGGCCGGCGCGCGGCCGAGCCGCGTATTGAGCCGCCTGGAATGGGACGAGCGCAAACAGGTGTATCTGGGTTCGGGCGACAAGGTCTACGCGACAGGTAATCTGTACAACGATGCATTCATCGGTGTCGCTGTGGAAAGCCGTGCGAACACAACTGTGCAATACGTGCTCGAACGCGCCGAAGGCGTGAGCGACGAGGACGACTGGCTGGGTTTCGGGCAGCGCCTGACCGGCTCCGGCACCGCGCGCTTCCGCGACGTCGTGGTAAAGGTCGAGCATGTCTATGCGCCCGACCCGCCGAAAGCGCCCGAAGCCGCGCCGTGGGGCTTCACCTTCCACCAGATCTACCTGACCAATTGCATTGCCGGCATCGTTCGGCGCGTGGTGCTCGATGCGGTCGAGGTGCTGCGAGGACGCAAGCGCAACTTCTACCACGGCGGGGCGGCGCATCCCGCCGACGAACCGGCGCTACAGGCCCTGCTGGGCCGGATTCGCGCCTACGCGGCGAGCATCGAGGCGAGCGCCGACCGCGCCGTGCGGGCGCTGCAACGCGCGTTGGATAGCGAAGGCACGAACGAGGAATACGCCGCCACGCTCGCCGCGACGCTTGCGGCTTCGGAGGCGAAAGTCGTGATCGACGATCTCGCGCCGCAAGTCGCGAGCTGGCTCATCGACCTCGGCTCCGGCTCTGTGGTGTCGAGCGTGGGCGCGCTGGACAGGCACTGGCGCAACATCAAGGTCATCGCCTCGCACAATCCGCGCCTCTACAAGGAGCGCCTGCTCGGCCAGAACCTGCTGACTGGCCAGCTTCCGCCAACGGGCGCGTTCTTCTGATCGCGCCCGCCGCTACCCGCTTCACGCTGCGAGTTCGCGGCGCACGCGCGGGACGATCTCCTGCGCGAAGCGCCGCATATCGTCTTCGAACGGCTGGAACTGGAGCATGAATAACTCGACGCCCGCCCGGTGAAAGGCCGCGATGCGCCGCGCGACCGTATCGTAATCGCCTACGAGTCCGGCGGCCGTGCCGCCATTGGAACCGACGCGCGCCGAGCGGGCGAAGGTCTTGAACATTTCGGCGTTCGGGTCGATGTTGGCTTTCTGGCGCTCGCGTAACGACTTGTCGAGTTCGGCCAGTGCGAAGAGATGCTCGAGATGGGCTTCGGCCTGCGCTTGCGTTTCACGCGCGATCACAAACGCGGACAGGCCAAAACGCAACGCTTCGTGGCCAGCCGGACGCGTGCGTGAAGACACGTCGGCGATCAGAGCCGCCACGTCGTCGAGCGGCTGGCCATTGATGAACCACGTATCGCCGTGCGCGGCAACAAGTGAGCGCGCCGGTTCAGACTCACCGCCCACGTAGATGCGCGGACGCGCACGGTACGGATCGGCCGGAAGAAGCCGGTAATCGTCGATGTGGAAATGGCAGCCGTGATGGGTCACGCGCTCGCCGCGCAGCAGCGCGTCGACCACCGAGATCCATTCGCGGCCATAGCGGTAGCGATCGTCGTGTTCCGGAAACGGGATGCCGGCGCGTTCGAGTTCAGGCCGGTTCCATGCGTTCACGAGGTTGATTGCAAAGCGGCCGCCGCTGATGTGCTCGATCTGCTGCGCCATTTTCGCGAGCACGACCGGATGGTAGAGAAACGGCTTGATCGCGGCGATGATCTCGATGCGCGAGGTAAGCGCCGCAAGCGCGGCTGATGCGGTCCACGCCTCGAGCTGGTCGAGTGCGGGATCGTGCGGATTGACCGTATGCTGCGCCACGAGCACCGAGTCGTAGCCAAGCCGCTCGGCTTCGAGCACGAGCGCCTTGTTGCGGGCCCACGAGGCATCGTAGGGTTCAGCGGGGTCTTGCAGCGCCGCGCGGCTTCCGTGCACGAGCGCCCAGATGCCAAAACGTGGGAAAGAAGGGGACATCGCGTGAGAACATCAAAGGACGGCAATGATCGGGCATCCATACTAACGCCACGTGCGTCACGGCCAATCCAATATCTGCTGATATCAAAGCCGTGAAAACGCATTAAGGCGAATCACGCCGCCGATATGGCACGCTCACCCGGCCAAAGCGCTCCCGCGCGAATCCTTAGCAGAATCGCTTCGTTGCCTTGTGCGCGAAGGTCATCCAGCATTTTCGATTCGTCAACTGAATCCGCTGGGTCCGCCATGTTCTCTCCCTCCCGCCGCCGCCTGCTCATTCATGGATCGATTCTCGGCGTCGCGGCGACCACGGGTCTCGCTTTTGCCGCATCGGCTTCCACGCTGCGAATCGGCTATCAGAAGTCGTCTACGCTGATCACCGTGCTCAAGGCGCAAGGCAAGCTCGAATCCGCGCTCGCGCCGCTCGGCGTGAGCGTGAGCTGGAGCGAGTTCGCGAGCGGGCTGCCGCTCACCGAAGCGCTCAATGCGCAAGCCGTGGATTTCAGCGCCGATGTTGCCGACACCGTGCCGATCTTCGCGCAGGCTGCACATGCGCGCTTCGTCTACGTCGCCCAGGAAGCGCCCTCGCCCGGTGCGCAGGCCATCATCGTCAAGCGCGCGGGTGCGCTGCGCACGCTCGCCGACCTGCGCGACAAGGACATCGCCGTGACGAAGGCGGCCGGCAGCCACTATCTGCTACTGGCTGCACTCGCGCAGGCGAACGTGCCCGCCGAAGCGGTGCGCATCCACTACCTCACGCCTGCAGACGGGCGCGCCGCTTTCGAGAACGGCAGCGTCGACGCGTGGGTGACGTGGGACCCCTATGTGGCCTCGGTCGACCAGCAGCCCGACGTGCGCGTGCTCGCCGACGGCAAGGGGCTCGCCACCTACCAGCGCTACTATCTCGCCTCCACGCGTTTCGCGCAGGCGCGGCCCGACGTGATCGCCGTGGTCTATGCGCAGTTGCGCGACGCCGGCCAATGGGTGCGCAGCGCGCCGCAGGACGCCGCGCGGCTGCTTGCGCCGGTCTGGGGGCTCGATGCGCCCACCATCGAGCGCGCCAACGCACGCCGAAGCTATCTCGTGCGCGAGGTGAGCGCCCCGGTTTTCGGCGAGCAGCAGAAAATCGCCGATACGTTCTTCAACGCGCATCTGCTGCCGGCCCCGGTGGAGACGGCGCACGCCGAGCGCTGGGACTTCGCGCAAAAGCGTGCGATTGCGATCGGCGTGTAAGCCGCTCCGTTATCGCGACGGCGCCGGCTCGACGCGCTCTTCACTGTACACGCTGTCCACATACAGCGACGGCTCGAAATCGGCGGCCACCACGGCGCTCATCCGCGCCTCATGCGCCTCGATATCGTCGAGAAACAGATCCTCGCTGATGCGCCGGATCACGGCGGGGATATCGCGCTTCATGCTCGGCACGTCGCCAACGGGCAGCCCGCGGCTCACGAACGCGGCCGGATTGAAGACGTGAACATTGCGCAGGAACGGCGCCGTGCCCGGCGTCTTCTCCAGGTATTCGAGCGCCGCGCCGAGGTAAGGATGCGCGCCAAGCGCCTCGTCCTGCTCGTGCGGCGCGGGCGTGTAATGATCGCGCCAGAGCAGCACGTGATCGGCCAGGTCGGCAAGCTCGGGCCGCGCGTGCAGGTCGACGGCGTAACCGGTTCCGGCAATCGCGAAATCGAATGCGAACGTCGCGTCGTTCACCCGCGCCGCTACGCGCGTGCCCTCCACCGTCGCGCGCTGCCACACGGCGTCCAGATGCAGATGGAAGTTCGGGAAGCGCGTGGCGCGTGAGACGGCGTCGGCGGGCGGCGTCGATCCCGCGCGACGAAAGCGCAGTGCCAGGCGCCAGCGCAGCGCGTCGGGCAGCGCGGGATAGTTGTCGTAAGCGCCAGGATACGCACGGGCGCGCGTCACAGGAAGGCTTGGCAACAGCGCGCGACGCACGAAGAGGTGCACATCGGCAGCGCCCGCTTCGAGCGCCGTCGCGGCCGCGTCGAACGCCGAGGCCGCGCCCCCGACCACCGCGACGGACTTGCCGCGCAATGCGGCGAAATCGATCGCATCGGACGTATGCGCGAGGTGCGTGCGCGGCAGCACGGCCAGCGCCGCGGCGAGGTTGGGCTTGCCATTGCCCGCCACGCCGTTTGCGAGTATCACCTTGCGCGCCGTTTCCACACGCCGCACGACATCGTCACCGTGACGAACGTCCAGATGTAGCCTGAAGTGCGTTCCAACGGGTTCGATGCGCGTGAGCGTCGTGCCGTAACGAACCGCGATGCCGAGGAATTCCCGATACCACGCAAGATACTCGGCCCAATCCTCGCGGCCAATGCGTTCGAATTCGGCGTACGCGGCCTCGCCGTGACGCGCTTCGTACCACGCCTGGAAACTCAGCGCGGGCAACCCTGCTTCCGGCCCCGCCAGTGTCTTGGGCGTGCGCAAGCGCTGCATGCGAGCGCGTGTGGTCCAGACACCCGCGTGCGGCGCGCCAGGCGCGCCGTCGATCACGCTGACCTTGCCGATCCCCGCGCGCCGCAAGCCGAACGCGAAGGCCGTGCCGCTCTGGCCGCCCCCCACGACGACCACGTTGTGATCGATGCCGTCACGGTTGACGACCCAATCTTCCGGATCGGGGCCGATGAGGCGCAGTGTGCTGTGCGCTAGACGGTCGTGCAGTGTGGGATCGCTCATGGGAATGTCCTGCGAAGGGGCACGTGGGGCGCAACCGCGCGCCGGAAATCCGAGTATCGGTGAGCGCTCGCGCGCCGGCAAAGAACGATTCGGACTTTCCTTTTTCGGCGCGCGGCATGCCGCTGCATGTCATGTGCAAATGGAATGTTTATCAGCATTCAATATTTAAACCTCGCATGCCCGGGTGGTAGCCTCTTTGGATCGTTCGTCCACCCAGGGAGCCCGCATGAGCATCGAATTCATCGGCATGATCCAGCAGCGCAAGGTGTCGGAGACGCATCTCGCCGAAGGTCCGGCCATCGACGTCGACTACGTTCGCGACTTTGCGCAGGCGCACGAGCACGCAGGCTTCGACCGCATTCTCGTGCCGCACAGCTCGGTCAGCCCCGACGCCACGCTGACGATCGCCTATGCGGCAAGCGTGACGTCGCGCGTGCATTTCATGCTGGCGCACCGCCCCGGCTTTGTCTCGCCGACGCTCGCCGCACGCCAGCTCGCAACGCTCGATCACTTTTCCGGCGGCCGGCTCGCCGTGCACTTCATCTCGGGCGGCAGCGACGCCGACCAGCGGCGCGACGGCGACTACCTGAGCCACGACGAGCGCTACGCGCGCACCGATGAGTACCTGCAGGTGCTCAAACGTGTATGGACCGAAAGCAAACCGTTCGACCACGAAGGCCGCTTCTATCGCTTCGAACAGGCGTGGTCGGAGGTCAAGCCGCGTCAGCAGCCGCACGTGCCGATCTACTTCGGCGGCGCTTCCGAAGCCGCGCTCGCGGTGGCCGGCAAGCACGCGGATGTGTACGCGCTGTGGGGCGAATCGAAGCAAGGCGTGGCCGACCTCATTGCTCGCGTGCGTGCCGAAGCCGCGAAACACGGACGCCAGGTGCGCTTCTCCGTGTCGTTCCGGCCGATCCTCGCCGACACCGAGAAGGCGGCGTGGGAGCGCGCCGAACATATCCTCAACGAGACGCGTCGCCTGCGCGCCGAACAGGGTCTCGACACGGGCGGCCCGCTTCAGAGCGAAGGCGCGCGTCGCCTGCTCGGCGCAGCGGGCGACGGCGTGCGCGCCGACGACCGCCTGTGGACCGCCGTCGCGAAGGAAATTGGCGGGCGCTCGAACTCGACGGCGCTCGTGGGCACGCCTGGCCAGGTGGCGCAGACGCTCGCCGAATATCACGCGCTGGGCGTGACAACGTTCCTGATTCGCGGCTTCGACCCGCTCGAGGACGCCATCGATTACGGCCGCGCGCTGATTCCGGCCACGCGCGAACTGGCCTCGCGCGTACGCGCCGCCGCCTGATATGGCTGGAGAGACCGCCATGAGCCATCCCGACGCCGCAGATATCGGCACCGCTGCACCGCGCGCCGTCCTCCGGCATGCGCCCATCCGCAAGCTCTGATGGGCATTCACAAGCTTCGCCGCTTCGTCGGCACGATTGCGGAACTCGTGGACCACGCGCCGCGCGAGTCCAGATTGATCGATCGCGGCCTCGATGCGCTGCGCGAACTCGTGCGCGACGACGACTGGTTGCCCGACGCCTACGCCGCGCCCTCGCCTGAGCGCTATCAGCAATACCTGCTCTACGCCGACGCGCGCCAGCGCTTTTCGGTGGTCAGCTTTGTCTGGGGACCGGGCCAGCAAACGCCCGTTCACGACCACACGGTGTGGGGCCTGATAGGCGTGCTGCGCGGCGCCGAATATGCGCAGCCCTACGCGCACGACGCGGCGGGTGCGTTGCATCCGCTGGGCCGCGAGGTGTTGCTTCAGCGCGGCGAGGTGGAGGCCGTCTCGCCGACGCTCGGCGACATCCACCGCGTGCGCAATGCCTACGACGATCGCGTTTCGGTCAGCATTCACGTGTATGGGGCGAACATCGGCGCGGTGCGCCGGTTTACCTATCCGGCCGACGCGTCGCCCAAGCCCTTCATCTCCGGTTACTCGAACGACGTCCTCCCGAACTTCTGGGATCTCAGCAAGGAACCCAACGCCTCATGAAGCCATTTCCCGTACGCACGCATCAGGACGTGCGCGACGCCCTGCTCGCCCGCCGCGAGATCGCGCTGCTCGACGTGCGCGAGGAAGATCCGCATGCGCAACGCCATCCGCTTTTTGCCGCCAACCTGCCGCTCTCGAAGCTCGAACTCGACGCCTGGACGAAGCTGCCGCGCCGCAGCGTGCCGATCGTGCTGCTCGATAACGGCGAAGGCTTCGCACAGCGCGCGGCCACGAAGCTCGACGCGCTTGGCTACACCGATATCGCGCTGCTGGAAGGCGGACTCGCGGGCTGGATCGATGCGGGCGGCGAGGTGTTCCGCGACGTGAACGTGCCGAGCAAGGCGTTCGGTGAATTCGTCGAAGCGGAGCGCCATACGCCTTCGCTGACGGCCGAGGCCGTGAATGCGCTGCTCTCGGGCGGCGAAGACGTGGTCGTGCTCGACGCGCGCCGCTTCGACGAGTACCAGACGATGAGCATTCCCGGTAGCATCAGCGTGCCAGGTGCGGAACTCGCGCTGCGCGCCCGCGCGCTGGCGCCCAATCCCGCTACGCGCGTCATCGTGAACTGCGCGGGGCGCACGCGCAGCATCATCGGCACGCAAACGCTCGTGAATGCGGGGCTGCCGAACCCGGTGGCGGCGCTGCGCAACGGCACGATCGGCTGGACGCTGGCCGGGCAGACGCTCGAGCATGGCAGCGCACGCCAGTTCGAACCGCAGGCGGGACGCGACGCGGCCACGCTCGCGCAATCGCGCGCAGCGGCCGCCGCGCTCGCCAGCCGCGCGGGCGTGCAGCGCACGACGCTCGCGCAAGCCGAACGGTGGGCCGCCGACACGTCGCGTACGACGTATCGCTTCGACGTGCGCACGCCTGCCGAGTATGAACACGCGCATGCGCCAGGGTTCCAGGGTGCGCCGGGCGGGCAGCTCGTTCAGGAAACCGAAATGTTCGCGCCGGTGCGTGGCGCGCGCGTGGTCCTGTTCGACGACGACGGCGTGCGTGCCAACATGACCGCTTCCTGGCTCGCACAGATGAACGTCGACGTGCATGTGATCGACGAAGCCCGCAGCGGGCACCTCACCGAAGCGGGCGCATGGCGCGCGCCGAAGCCCGCCGCCGCCAGCGTCTCGACGATCACGCCCGAAGCGCTCGCCACGCGTCTTGCCGCGAGCGATCATGGCACTGTCGTGCTCGATTTCACGTCGAGCGCCAATCATGTGAAGGCACATATCCCCGGCGCGTGGTGGGCGCTGCGGTCGCATCTCGCGCCAGGCTTCGACGATCTGCGCGCGCTGCCCGATGCGCGCCGCTATGTGGCCGTGTGCATGACCAACGCGCTCGCACCGTTCGCCGCGTCCGAGATTGCCTCGCTCACGGGCAAGCCCGTCGAAGTGCTGGAAGGCGGCACGGCGGCATGGATAGGCGCCGGCCTGCCGGTGCAAAGCGGCGATGCGCATCTGGCGTCGCCGCGTATCGACCGCTACCGGCGCCCTTACGAAGGTACCGACAACGCCCGCGAGGCGATGAACGCGTACCTCGAATGGGAGTACGGGCTCGTGGCGCAGCTAGAGCGCGACGGCACACATGGATTCTTCGTGATCTGAAGGCGACGCCGAGAGCTTGGGTCGCGTAAAACAGGATGCGTTCAGCCCGGCAATCTGCAGACAGTTGAACGTAACGTGATGCAGCGCGATGACGATTGCCGCGGCCTGATAGCCTAACCGGGCTACGCCGGAATCGCCTGACGAAATCGATGTGAGCGCGAGGAACTCGACAAGCCTCTCGAGCAACAGTTCGGTTATTACGTGAAAGCGACTCGGCTAGCTTCCCGCCAGAAGCCTTGCGGCCAATGCGCAAATCAGGGCCGGCGGCATCACGACGGCGCCCACGCTCAGAAAGCGGCCAAAGGTAATGGACTCACCTTCGCGGCGAAGCGCGGCGAGCCACAGGATCGTCGCGAGCGATCCAGTCACCGAGAGGTTAGGCCCGAGATCGACGCCGATCAATAACGCGTCGATTACTGGCTGGGGACTCTGCGCCTTGATCGTTGCTGCGCTAGCAACCAGTCCCGCAGGCAGGTTGTTGACGACGTTGCTGACGAACGCCGCCGCCGCGCCCGCGCCCAATCCTGTCAGTGTCTCGTTCGCCGAAGTCGCGTGCTTCAGCAGACCGGCCAGCGCGTCGATCACGCCGGTATGATCGAGCGACGCAACCATCACGAACAGCCCGGCGACAAGTGGCAGCACGCTCCAGGAGATGCGCTTGAGCAACGGCCACGGCGACGCGCGCTCGCGCCATAGCACGACGCCGGTAGTGAGCGAACCCAACACTGCGGTCGGCGCACCGAGCTGCAGGCCACGCAACGACGCGGCCAGAAGCGCAACTGACGTCAGCGCGAGGCCGCAAAGCGTCAGGCGACCACCGGCGCCAAGACCGGACTCAGGCTCATCGTTGGCCAAGGTGCCTTGCAACGCGCGACGCTGCGTCCACCATAGGAGCGCAAAGGTCGCGAACAATGACAGCACCGACGCCAGCGCGAATCTCGAGAGCCAGGCTCCGAGCGGCGGCGTGTGATTTCCATATAGAACCAGGTTGGCCGGGTTCGAGATCGGCAGCACGAAACTGGCCGCATTGGCGACGAACGCACACGAGAGCAGGAGGGGCAACGGCTCAGCCTTGGCCTCTTTGGCGGCGGCGTAGACGGCCGGCGTCATGACGACCGCGGTCGCATCGTTCGAGAGAAAAGTGGTCGTGACGACTCCTGCCACGTAGACGAGCACCAGCAGCCGCAGTGGAGAACCACGCGCATGCTGCACGGCGAGAGCGGCGATCCAGTCGAATAGTCCTTCCTGTCTGGCGACTTCCGAAAGCAGCATCATGCCGCCGAGAAAGAGATAGACGTCCGTCCCCTTGCCGATAGCCTGCAATGCCGCGCTCAACGGCAGCAATCCGGACAGCATTAGCAACAGCGCCCCTCCGACCGCCCAGATGGCTTCCGGCCATCCAAGCGGCCGCATGATGACACCCGCAGTCGCGACCGCTGCGATGGTCCAGGAAAAGACCGCTGGATTCAAGGGTGCTTGCACTGTACCAAGCCTGACAGATCGGGACAGCAGCCCCTCGAGCACCCGTCGTACCCGCCTGACCGGTCGGCGCTCGCGCAGCCGACGGCAATTTGATCAACGATCCCGGGGACGAAGACCGTCCGGCGCTCGAATCCGACGTGGCGAGCAGGCTTTCGGCTGCCTCCTGTGGTCAACCAGTCACTACCGGCCGCGATGCCGGCTCTCCATTGCCTGTATCGAGGCGCTCGTACTCGGCAATGAGTTGCGCACCGAACAGCATCAGGGTCGCAAGGGTTTCGAGGCTGAATAGCACGACGATCGCCGTCGTCAGCGTCCCGTAGACGACGCTCACCTCGGAGAGCGTCGCGAAATACCACACCAGCACGCGTCGCGTGATCTCCCACAACACGCCGGCGGTGACCGCGCCGACGAACGCATGGCGCAGCGTCGTGCGCCCCGCCGGTATCACCAGATAAATCGCCGTCAATACCAGAATCTCACCCGCGAAACCGCACAGATACAGCACGACCCGGGTCGCGCCTGTTAGCGGCACCGCATGACCGAACAGCACAATGCTGTCGCTCGCTACGGCATGCAGGCCGCTGGAGACGAGCGTCACCACCAGCACGCCGATACCCAAAGACAGGCTGAATAGATACGGCACGATTGCCGACAGCAGGAAGTGTCTGCGCCGGATCGCGACCCGGTGCACGAAAATGATTGAAAGCGCGTTCTCGAGCACGGTGAAGGCAAGCGAGCTGAAAAAGATCATCGTGACAACGAGAAACCAGCCAATCACGGAGCGATGGGCGAGAAAGCTGGCAAGCTCCGCCACAATCGCTTTCGACTGCCCCGGTACGAGCCATTCGAGCAAATGCGCGAGCGTATCGAGCAGAAGTTGCTCCCCAACGAAATGACTAAACGCGATCGCGACGAGTATCAGGAGCGGCACGATAGACAGCAATGCGTAGTAAGCGATCGCACCTGCGAGCAGCAACCCCTGGTTCCTGCGGAACGCCGTGCACACCTGGAAGACGAACCGGAGGGGATGCCGGGTAACGAAGCGCAGAGCCTGTCCGTGTGGATGATCGGCGTTGCTCACGTGAAGCTGTCCTGTTTCGTCCGCTCCGGGCAGCGTTCGCCTGCACCCGGCGCGAGGCGTTGCGCCCAAGGCCGCACCGCCTGGGCTCATTGTGCAGGTGACGTCCTGAAGCACAGCGAAGTGCGACGTCACCGGTCAGCGAACATTGGCGCGGGGAAATCGCTACATGGCGGTGCGCAGTCTGACGCCTTCCTGGCAGCAAGCAGCGGACCTGCTTGCGCAATACCTGGCACGTCGCCCATGTTCCCCCCCTCTTCCGCGGTCCGCTGCGTTCGCGCGCGCGGCACGTTTCGTGCTGTTGCGCTCTTGACCCGCCTGCCGCTGCGTGGCTTCGCATGCAGGCTCACGACCGAAAAGAGGGTTAGCCATGGATGAGATCGATCGACTCGGGAATGACGTCGCAGCAGCGCGGGTCGCGGAGTCCCGCAATGGACGCCCACGCTCCGCCGTTTCCTGGAGCGCTGTCGTGGCGGGAGCCGTGGGCATGGCGGCCTTCGCCCTCATTCTTCTCATGCTCGGCACGGGCCTCGGGCTTTCGTCGCTTTCGCCCTGGTCCGGAAGCGGCGCGCACGCAGAGACTTTCGGCGTGGCGGCCGTCATCTGGATCTGCGTGACGCAGGTGATGTCTGCCGGTCTCGGCGGCTATCTCGCGGGGCGGTTGCGTCGGCACTGGCCCGGTATCGGTACAGACGAGACCCACTTCCGCGACACCGCACATGGCTTTCTCGCCTGGGCGCTCGCCACGCTCCTTTCCGCCGTCCTGTTCACCGCGGCCATGTCCGGGCTGGCCCGAGAGGGCGTGAGCGCAGGCGCACGGAGCGCAGCGCACGTCGCAAGCGGCGTTGCCGCCCTCAATCGCGGCAACGCCCAGGCCGCATACAGCACCTGGCCCATGGGCTATCTGATCGACGGCATGCTGCGTCCGGTTGCGGGCGCCGCCGCATCCGGTGCGTTGTCTACCTCGGTTGCTTCGAGTTCACCGAGTACCTTGCATGCCGAACAGGTCTTCGAGACCGCGCAGCAGAAGCAGGAGATCGCGCGAATTTTCCTCAACAGTCTGCCCGCGGGCGGGGCGCTTTCGGCCGAGGACACCGCGTACGTAGCGCGCATCGTAGCCGAGAAAACCGGGCTCGCACCGGCAGATGCCCGTGCGCGCGTCACGACCACCTGGTCGCGCTTGCAGGAAAACGTCGATGCCGAGGAACGCGCTGCGCGCGCAGCCGCAGAAGCGGTCCGCAGGGCCACCGTTCGCGTCACGTTGTGGCTCTTCATTTCGCTGCTCATAGGGGCCTTCTCCGCCAGTCTCATGGCGACGATCGGCGGCAGGATGCGTGAATGGTGACGGCTCGGCAAATCCCACTACTTTCGATCTGAGAGGAGGCAAACATGCGCTCAATTCTTCTTTTTCTGCTTGGCGTTCCGATTCCGATCATCATTCTTATCGCGCTCCTTTGGCATTGACCCGAACTATCACGCCTGCACCCGGACATGGCGGCTGCCGGTGCCTCCCGGCCCATAGCGCGGTCGCGCTCAGATGCACGAGACGAATGGCTTCGCGCGCCGGGAAGTCGCACGCGTCCGCCGCGTGGCTGGCCGCGGCTTTGCCAGCAGGATGGCAAGCATCCCGAGCCAGGCACCGATCTTCTGACGGTGGCAGTCAAGCATGGCGAATCGACGAGACGTAAAAAATTTGCAGAGGAACGGCTGAACCGACGCTGCTCGTAAGCGGTAACTAGTCATCGCGCGGCCAGTTTGCAGAAGGCAGCGCGATGACCAGGTGGCCGACCGTACCAAAGCTCTCGCCTGGCGGGAGATTCCCCATCGTATAGCGGCAATTTTGCGCTACCGGTCAGTTGAGGTATGGCGAGACGCCGCTCGCCGCACCTCAACAAGTGCGGCGTCTCATGCACCGTCACGATCAAGTCACTTCCGCGTGTTTCCATCTATTTCGGTTTCCTACCGGTCGCCTCAAAAACGATGGCGCCCCGACTTTTCTGCCCGCGTACCTGCTTCAGGAGATGAACATGCGAAGCATTCAAACTCTTCACGCAGCAAGCCGCATTTTTAGCCGCACCGCGCTCGCGTTCACCGTACTCTGCTTCGCGGCCGGTGCCGCCGACGCCCAGACCGCGGCAAAACCGATAGTCACTCCGGGATTCAGCCTGTCCGTCTTCGCGACGGGTTCAGGCGGGCTGATGAGCGCACCGGACTCACTTGCCGTGCTTGATGATCACGTTTGGGTCGGCTATGCAAACACCGGCGCACCGGATGGCACGAATGGCGCGATGAGCGTGATTGTCGAATACACGCTGGACGGCAGCATCGTGAAGTCGTATCAAGTCGCGGGACACAACGATGGCCTGAAGGTCAATCCGTACACGCGCGAGATCTGGGCGATGCAGAACGAGGATGCGAATCCGAACCTCGTCATCATCAATCCCGCGACCGGCCAGGCGTCCAAGCCGTATTCCTTCGCCAAAACGCTGCACGGTGGCGGCTATGACGACATCGTGTTCAAGGACGGCCAGGCCTACTTCAGTGCGTCCAATCCCACCCTTAACGCTAGCGGCAAGAATACGGGGCCCGCGATCGTCCGCGTCGTGCACCTTGATGCAAACAGCTACAGGATCGACGTTACGCCGGTGATGAGCGGCTCGCTCGACGCCAGCAACATTCCGTTTGGCACGGTGGCAACCCTCAACCTGACCGATCCGGATTCAATGACGCTCACGCCGTCGGGAGATGTACTGCTCGATGATCAGGGAGACGGTCAGCTTGTCCTGTTGCGCTCGTCGGGCGATGAGCCGCGCGTGCAATATCTGCCACTTCTCGGCAACGTGCAGGTTGATGACACGGTATTCGCCGCGGCGCGACAGGGGTACTTGCTGGTATCCGATACGAAAGCCAACACGGTGTACAAGATCAGCGCCAATGTCTGGCAGCGTGACGCGGCTTTCTCCGCCTCGACGGGTGTGGCCGCTTCCGGTAGCACGCCGGCGGTGCCGGCCTACGTTGGCCAACTTGACTTGCGCAGCGGAGCACTTCTGCCGCTGGTAACCAATTTGGCCAGTCCGCATGGCATGGCCTTTGTATCGACAGGCGCCCAGCAATAACGGCCGCGTATCGATTGCCGATGACGTGATCGCAGCAAGCCGGTTCGCGGCGATTGCGTCATCCGGCAAGTGCGCCCCAACGTCGCGACGGTCCCAGGGCGCCCCCTCGGCTCGAAGACGTCGCGCTCCTGAAGCCTCCCCCTCTTCTTCCAAGACCCGGTCGAGCGATTTTCGAAAGCGAGCGCCACGGGAGATCAATCAAGCGTGAGCATGCCCGTTCCTGGCGCCCTGGATCGGCGCGATACGGGGGATTGCCAATTCTTTATGTTACGTTATAACATTACCAATCCTGCGCGCCAACGCTCGATTGATCGATGGCGCGTCGTTGCCTGACAAAAGGCGCGTCCACCCCGAAATCACAACAAAACAATGAACCGCTCGCTGAAATCGCAGGCCGGTATGGTGCTGCTCGCCTGTACGTTTTGCACCCGCTCGATCGCTGCCAGTGGCGAAGCCACGCTTGCCGGCACGGTAGCGGACGCGCAGGGCCACGCGCCCGCCCATGTCCAGATCTCGCTCCAGGACGCCGGCGGCAAAAAAGTCGCCCAGACGACGGCCGACGCCAACGGGCGCTTCCGGCTCGAGGACATCGCGCCCGGCACCTACGCCGTCAACGTGGAGGCAACGGGCTACAACACCGTCACACGCGTCGCGACGGTGACACAGGGACAGACGCCCGAGCCGGTCGCTGTCGTGCTCCAGAAAGACTCCTCGCTCGACATCACCGTCAACGCCCAGCGCCTTGACCGCGCTCGCAACGGTCTCCTGCCCGAAGTGGGTGCGAGCGTCTACCGCATCACGCAGGCCGACATCGACTCGTCGCCGCAAGGCGCGAACACGCCGCTCAACCAGGTTCTGCTCCAGGCGCCCGGCGTCGCCAACGATTCCTACGGTCAGCTCCACGTGCGCGGTGACCATGCCAACCTGCAGTACCGCCTCAACGGCATCATCATTCCGGAGCCGATCAGCGGCTTCGGGCAGTCGCTCGATACGCGGATCATCGACCAGGTGAATCTCGTGACGGGTGCGCTGCCGGCTCAGTACGGCTATCGCACGGCGGGCATCGTCGACATCCGCACCAAGTCCGGCGACACCGGCAACGGCGGCACGATTGACGTTTACGGCGGCAGTCACCAGACAATCCAGACGAGCGCCGATGTGTTCGGCTCCAGCGGCCCGTTCAGCTATTACTTCGCCGGTTCGCTCGGCCAGAACAATCTCGGCATCGAGGCGCCCACCTCGGACGGCAGCCCCCTGCACGACCACACGCGCCAGGGCAACGGTTTCGGCTACATGTCGTACCTGCTCAACCCGCTCACGCGCGTGAGTGTGATGTTCGGCACCGCAAGCAACCAGTTCCAGATTCCGAATACGCCGGGGCTCGCCCCCGTCTACACGCTGAACGGCCAGTCCACGTTCGACTCGGCGAACCTCAACGAGACCCAGTCGGAGCTGAACAACTTCGCGGTGGTGGCATTGCAGGGCACCAACGGTGGCGCACTCGACTACCAGGTGGCGCTCTTCACGCGCTACACGCGCACCAAGTTCAATCCGGACCCGGTCGGCGACCTCATTTTCAATGGCGTCGCATCGGAGGACTTCCACAGCAACCAGGCGAATGGCGTTCAGGCCGATTTCACTTACCGGCTCAATGATCAACACACGCTGCGCGCGGGTCTCATGTTCCAGCAGGAGCATGCCGTGTTCGACAACAGCGTGGCCGTGTTTCCCGTCGACGCGAACGGCAATCAGACCTCCGACCAGCCACTCACGATTCAGGATGCCAACAGCAAAACAGGCTATCTGTACAGCCTCTACCTGCAGGATGAGTGGAAGATCACGCCGAAGCTGACACTCAACTATGGTCTGCGTTACGACCGCATGGACGAGTATGTGCAGGCCGGACAACTGAGCCCGCGCGTCGGACTCGTCTGGCAGCCGACCAACGCGACGACGCTGCACGCCGGCTACGCGCGCTACTTCACGCCGCCGGCTTTCGAACTCGTTTCCGACTCCACGGTCAGCAAGTTCAACGGCACGACCAACCAGAGCCCGAACGCGCAGAACGATCCCGTGAAGCCCGAACGCGCCGATTACTTCGACATCGGCATTACGCAGCGCCTCACCTCCAGCCTGACCGTTGGACTCGACGCGTACTACAAGCGCGCCAGCAATCTGCTCGACGAGGGGCAATTCGGCACCGCGCTCATCTTCACGCCATTCAATTACCAGTATGGGCGCGTCTACGGCGTGGAGTTCACGTCGAGCTACCACCAGGACAATGTGACGGCCTATCTGAATGTCGCATTCAGCCGTGCACAGGGCAAGAACATCGAATCGGCGCAGTTCAATTTCGGCGCCGACGAACTGGCCTACATTGCAAACCATTGGGTCTACCTCGATCACGATCAGCGCATTACCGCGTCGTTCGGCGGCACCTACTCCCTCGGCCAGACGACTCTCACCACAGATGCGATCGTAGGTAGCGGCCTGCGCAGCGGCTTTGCGAATACCGGGCGTCTGCCCTGGTATGCGCAGGTCAACGTCGGTGTGATCCAGCATTTCAGCGAACCGTTGATCGGCCGCTTCGACGCGCGGCTCGTGCTGGTCAATGCCTTCGGCCGCGTCTACCAACTGCGTGATGGATCCGGCATCGGCGTGGGTGCGCCACAGTACGGCCCGCAGCGAGCGATCTACGCCGGTATTACCAAGCACTTCTGATCATTTCACGCGTAAAGGAATCCAATCATGAACGAATGGAACGGTATTGCCGAAGCGTTGCGGCTCGGCGGCTGGGTCATTTACCCGTTGAGCCTGCTGGCGATCTTCGCACTCGCCATCACGTTCGACCGGATGTACGTCTGGTGGCGCTACGCCCGAATGCCGCGTGATGGCGCCGTACGCGCACTGCCGGACGAACATGTGCTGCGACGCGTGGACATGCTGTTCGATGACAGCAGCATGCCCATCTGGCGTATCGAGGGGCAGGTCGAAACGGCCGCTTCGCAGATCGAGCGCGAGATGGGCCGCGGTCTGTGGCTGCTCGAAACGATCGTGACCGCTGCGCCGCTGCTGGGATTGCTTGGCACGATCGTCGGCATGATGCATTCGTTCCGACTGATCGGCGGCGATGGCCTCGTCAGCCCTTCGGGCGTGTCGGGGGGTGTGGCCCAGGCCCTGGTTGCCACCGCCATCGGTCTCGTGATCGCACTGATCGCACTCTTTGCGTTCAACTATTTTTCGCGTCGCGTCGACCGGCTCATGGATGACGTCGAGACCTTCGCGAACGGCCGCATCGGCGACCTGCGCCTCGCGCGCGAACGCTCCGGTGCGGCGTCATGAAGCTCAGACGTGCACGCACGTCGAGACGTGGCCGCATCGAGATCATCCCGATGATTGATGTGATGTTCTTTCTGCTCGCCACGTTCATGCTGACGACACTGGCGATGCAGCGGCTCGACGCGGTCCATATCGATCTGCCCCGAGGAGAGGCACAGCCGATGCAGATGGACCGGCCGCTCACCATCTCCGTGAATCGCGCCAACCACATCTTCGTGAACCAGCAGCCCGTTCGCCTCGATGAAGTGCGCGCGGTGGTGACGAACCTGCTCCGAAAGGACGGGAGTGTTGTCATAGCCGCAGACGACGGCGCTTCGCATGGCGTGGTCGTGGAAGCAATACTCGAAGCGCGCAAGGCGGGCGCCGAACATTTTCTCGTTGCCGTGCATCGTGAATAGCGAATCGCTGTCACGCCGCAACCACAATGTGCGTCGCTTTATCGTTGCCGCGTCGGTGGCAGCGATAGCGTGGTGGTTCTTCCTTGCGCATCTGCGCTGGCTCATGGGCTCCGGGCGACCCGCGGCGCCCCCGCAGGCGATAGAGCTGCAGGTCGTGGAACTACCGCGCGCGCAACGCGCAAGCGAAACGCCACACGACAACGTCCGGCTCGCTGCGCCAACCGCGCCTCACAGCGCGCCCCGCATGCAACGGCAGCAGCTGCAGGTGGCGCGCAGCAGCGCGGCGCACCATGCCCCTCGCGAGCTTACGCCGCCCCGCCCCGCACCCGACGCTCCTCGAGGCGCGACAGCCACACAGCAAGACGCATCCGCAACGCCCGCGTCAAAAACTGCATCTGCCCCGGGCGCTGACACGCCGCAGTCCGGCCCCCCATCGAACGCCGACGGTTCAACCGGGCCCGTCAGCCAGCAGGCCCGGCTGCTCTCGCAACCCCTGCCGGAAGTCCCCGACGATCTTCGAGAGCAGGCATTTCAGGCCGTCGCCGTTGTACGCTTCGCCGTCCATGCGGACGGTACGTTCGATATCGAACTGGTGAAGCCCACGCAAAGTCCGCGGCTGAACCAGATTCTGCTTGTCACGCTGCGGCAGTGGCGCTTCTTCCCGGCAATTGAGAACGGTCGGCCCGTCGAGAGCCATCAGGACGTTCGCGTCCACTTCAATGTCAATTGACACACTGAACGATGAGCCAGGCGTGCACGCGCGGCCGCTCCTTATCATTGGGGCGGCCGCGCGTGGCCGTCACGTCGTCGGTGAGGTTGAGCGTGAGGAGCGTCTCGGGCAGCCCGACCATCGTCATCAAAGCGGCGTAGGGCAGGACGATCCTGAGCGTCGTGAGGTCGAACGGCAGGAGGCGAGACGCACGCCTGCCGTTCGCGTGTTTGATACGATTCGCTTCACCCGCCCCCACAGCGAACCCCATCATGGCGCGCGAAAACTTCAGCGATCTCATTGCGTTTCTCGCCGTCGCGCGCGAGCGCAGCTTTACGCGTGCGGCCGCGCAGCTCGGCGTCTCACAGTCGGCGCTGAGCCACACCATCCGCAGCCTCGAAACGCGTCTCGGCCTGCGTCTGCTCACGCGCACCACGCGTAGCGTCGCCACCACGGAAGCCGGCGAGCGGCTCTTTCAGGCGCTCTCGCCGCGCTTCGAGCAGATCGACGCCGAGCTTGCCGCGCTCACCGAACTGCGCGACAAGCCCGCGGGCACCATCCGCATCACCGCGATAGATCATCCTATCGACACCGTGATCTGGCCGAAGCTGCGCCCGCTCCTCGCAGACTACCCCGACATCAAGGTCGAGATCACTGTGGACTACGGCCTGCGCGACATCGTAGCCGATCGTTACGACATCGGCGTGCGCCTGGGCGATCAGGTCGAGAAGGACATGATCGCGGTGCGCATCGGGCCGGACGTCAAGATGGCAATCGTCGGTTCTCCCGATTATTTCGCCGCGCACAAGGCGCCGCGCGCGCCGCAGGATCTGCTCAAGCACAATTGCATTACGCTGCGGCTCACGTCGTCGGGCGGCCTGTACGCGTGGGAACTCAAGAAGGACGAGCATGCGCTGCAAGTGCGCGTGGACGGCCAGCTAACGTTCAACGCCATGCCGCAAATGCTCAACGCGGCGCTGGACGGTCGCGGCCTCGCGTTCGTTCCCGAGAACGCCGCGTTGTCGTTCATCCGCGCAGGCCGCCTGAAAAGCGTGCTCAAGGACTGGTGCCCGGTATTTCCGGGCTATCACGCGTTTTATCCGAGCCGGCGACAGTCGTCGCGCGCGCTCGCGCTAGTGATCGACGCGCTGCGCTATCGCGCTTAGCGTAGCGCAGCGCCTGCCGGTGCGGATTACGTACGGGTCTTGCGCCCTTCGACCGGATAGCCCGGGTCCGTATATCCCGGCGTAGAGGCATGCCCCGGCGCCACGAGGCTGTCGACGAACGTTTCGTCGTCGGGGCCGAGCTGAAGGTTCAGCGCGTCGATATAGCTGTCCCAATGCGCTTCGGTGCGCGGGCCCGCGATCGTCGAACTGACGTGACGATTCTTGAGCACCCATGCGAGCGCGAACGCAACAGGCGTCGTGCCGCGCTCTACGGCGTAATTCGCGATCTCGGTCGCAATCCGCAACGACTCGGCGCGCCACTCCGTCTGGTGGATGCGCCGGTCGCCGCGGCCCGCTCGGCTGTCGCCGGGCGGTGGCGCATCGACGGCGTATTTGCCGGTCAGCACGCCACGCGCGAGCGGACTATAGGGCACTACGCCCAGCCCGTAATGCGCGGCCGCGGGCAACTGCTCGACCTCGGCCGTACGATCGACGATGTTATAGAGCGGCTCGCTCGCCACGGGCCGGTCCATGCCCATCTGGTCCGCGAGGCGCACGATCTCGGCGATGCGCCAGCCACGGAAATTCGACACGCCGAAATAGCGCACGTTGCCCTGGCGGATCAGATCGCCGACGGCGCGCACGGCTTCGTCGAGTGGCACGTCGGGCAGAGCGCGGTGAAAGTAGAGGATGTCGATATAGTCGGTTCCGAGGCGCTTCAGGCTCGCCTCCACCGACTGGTAGATCCACTTGCGCGACTGCCCCTGCTCATTCGGCCCCTGTGCGAACGGGAAACCGAATTTTGTCGCCACGACCCAGTTGTCGCGCTGCGCCGCGATGGCGCGGCCCACGACTTCTTCCGAGCGGCCTCCGTGATAGACGTCCGCCGTATCGATGAAGTTGATTCCCTGTTCGAAGGCCTTGTCGATGATGCGTTTCGACGCGGCTTCGTCGGTCTCGCCGCCAAACATCATCGCGCCGAGGCACAGCGGCGAAACTTTGAGTGCACTGCGGCCCAGATTGCGATAGTCCATATCCTCTCACTTCGAGCTCGTTGCCAAAGTGGAGATTTAAATACGGAGTGGCTTTTCGATAAAGGCCTGGATTGCGCATGCTTTCATGAATGCGATTCATGAAACGCTATTGACAAAAAAGCTACCGCGCAAAATACATATCGTGAAGCACCTCCACGTTCACCTCCCTGGCACGCGCAGCAAACGTAACCTTCCCGCCCTGCATGAGATAAACCTGATCCGCAAGCCGCAGCGCCATATTGGTATTCTGCTCCACCAGCACGATAGTGCGGCCCGCCCCCTTAAGCCGCTCTAGAATCGCAAAAACTTCCTGCACCATCACAGGCGCAAGCCCAAGCGAAGGCTCATCGATCAGCATGAGTTGCGGCGAAGACATGAGCCCGCGCCCCAGCGCCAGCATCTGCGCCTGCCCGCCTGATAGCGTGCCCGCAGGCAGCGCGCGCCGCTCCTTGAGCAGCGGAAACAGCGCATAGACTTCCTCGAGCTGCGTTTTCGCCCCCGCGCGCCGTGTTTTCGCAAACGCGCCCAGCATCAGATTCTCCTCGATCGACATGTCGCGGAAAATCATGCGCCCCTCGGGCACCATCGCGACACCGCGCTGCGCCATGTCCCATGTAGGCACGCCCGCGAGCGACGCGCCGTCGAAGGTGATCTGACCGCGCTCCAGCGGCACGAGCCCCATGATCGCCCGTAGCAGCGTGGTCTTGCCCGCCCCGTTCGGGCCCACGATCGTCGTGACCTCGCCGCTCGCGATATTGAGCGTAACGTCCCACAACACATTGATCGCGCCATAGCCGGCGCGGGCGCTGCTGACCTCAAGCATGGGCGGCCTCCCCCGTATAGCTGCGCACGACTTCGGGATCGCGGAACACTTCGGCGGGCGGCCCATCGGCGATCAGCTTGCCGAAATTGAGCACGCACACGCGCCGGCACAGGTTCATCACGGTTTCGATATCGTGCTCGATGATCAGGATACCTACGTTGTATCGCTCATGCGCCGCCAGCAGCGTTTGCATGAAGCGGCGCTTGGTGGCCGTCTCGAGACCGCCCAGCACTTCATCGAGCAACAGCAGCTTCGGCCCCGTCGCGAGCGCCTTCGCGACCTCCAGCGCCTTCAGTTCGGTGAGCGCAAGTTCGGTCGCCGCGTCGCGCTGCGCCTTGCCTTCGAGTCCCAGGAACGCGAGGATCTCGTCGATGCGCGCCTCGTCCACTCGCCCAGTGCCGAAGCGTTGCGCGACGATCAGGTTCTCGCGCACCGTGAGCTCGTGCATGGGCTGCGGCACCTGGAACGTGCGTCCGATGCCAAGGCGCGCGCGCCGATAGAGCGGCGCTTTCAACAAATCCACATCGCCGAAACGGATCGAGCCGCTCGTGGGCCGAACGAGCCCCGAAATCGCGTTGAAAAGCGTCGTCTTACCCGCGCCGTTCGGGCCGACCAGCCCCACCACATCGCGCGTGCCGAGCGAGAGCTTTACACCGTTGACCGCCGTGATGCCGCCAAAGCGGATCGACACATCCTGCAGGCGTAGTTCCGCCGCCTGTTCAGCTTGCTGCATAGACACCTCGCCGGGTACGTTTGAAGCGCAGCGCGGTCAGACCCGCGGGGCTCACGATGATCATCGCCACGAGCAGCATGCCCAGCACGATCTGGTGCCCCGTCGGCAGCAGGCTTTTGAGCACGAGCTGGTCGACCAGATAGACCGTCACCGCGCCCACGAGCGGTCCGAGGATGGTGCGATAGCCGCCGCAGATCGCAGCGATGATCGGCACGACGGCCCAGCTCGCGTTGAACGCGTAGTCGGGTTCGAGAAAGTTGATGTAGTGCGCGTTGAATGCGCCGACGAGCCCTGTCATCAGCGCGGAAAGCATCAGCATGGCGAGCTTGAGCATCACGCTGTTCACGCCCACCACGCGCGTGGCGTCCTCCGACTCGTGCATCGCCCGCAGCGCGAGTCCCACATGGCTGCCGCGCAGCCGCGCATAGATCGCGGCGAACACCAGCACGAGCGTGAGCACGACGAGGTAGCCGCCGCTCTTGCTGCCGAAGTCGAAGCCCGCGACCTTCGGCAGCCCCGGGATGCTCGAAAGGCCGCTCGCGCCGCCCGTGAGATCGGACCATTCGGTCGCGATGATGCGGAAGATCTGCGCATAGGCGAGGATGGCAAGCGCGAAGTACGGCCCCTTCAGACGCAGCGCGGGCGCCATCGCAAGCGAGGCAACTGCCGCCCCCACGCCGCCCGCGAGCATCGCGGGAAACACGGGCCAGCCGGCCTTGAGCGTGAGGAGCGCGGAAATATACGAGCCCACGCCGAAAAATGCCGCGTGGCCAAAGCTCACCATGCCGCCGAGGTTGCCGAGCAGCGCCCACGCGAGCGCCACGCCCGCGATCGTGAGCGAGGCCACCGCCAGGCTCATCAGATACAGGTTTTGCCCGAACACGAGCGGCACGCCCGCATACAGCACGGCCAGCGCCACCGCGAGCCCGGCCAGGCGCGGGCCGGACCAGGCCGATGTGATTTTCAAAGTCGACATCGATCTCATCCCCTTCGTTTCGCCACACCGAACAAGCCGTTCGGCAGCACGTAGAGCACGAGCAGAAACAGCAGCATGCCCGCGAGTTCCTGCAACGCCGAACTGGCGAGCGTGACGGTGAGCGCCTCGGTAATGCCGAGCAGCATCGCGCCCGCCAGCACGCCCGGAATCGAGCCCACGCCCGCGAGCACCGTGATGATGAACGCCTTGACGGTGAGCGCTTCGCCGATGGATGGCTGGATCGCGCTCGACGCGTAGATCGACACGCCCGCGCACGAAGCGAGCAGCCCCGCTACGACGAACGAGATCAGTTCGGTCCTGCGCGGGTCGATGCCCATCAGGCGCGCCGCATCGCGGTTGCTGGAAATCGCGCGCACGGCGCGCCCATACCACGAACGCGAGAGCCACCACCAGAGCGCGAGCATCAGCACGACGCTGATACCGAACGAGAGCACTTCGCTGCGCATGGAAAGCAGGTTGCCGAGCATCACGCTGTCCTGCAGCCATGCGCTGCCGGTCGAGCGCACGTCGGCGCCCCAGCCCAGCAGCACGGCATTGGTCAACACGATGCCGATTCCGTAGGTCAGAATCAGCGAGTTCAGCTCGCGGTCGCGCTTGATGCGGCTAAGCAGATACCACGCGGCGGCCGCCGCGGCGCAAACCACCGGAATCGCCACCGGAATTGCGAACACGGGGTTCAGGCCCAGCTTCGTCTCGAACGTGTAGGCGATATAGGCGGCAAGCAGCACCAGTTCGCCGTGGGCGAGATTGATGATGCGCATCGAGCCGAACACCAGCGCGAGCCCCAGCGCGACGAGCGCGTAGGCGCCGCCAACCAGCACGCCCGAATACAGCGATTGCAGCAACAGGTCCGTCATCGCGGCTCCTCCTTCGTTGCGCGCGCAATTACCACGGCAGCGCGGGGTAGTTCAGCTTGCCCGTGGCGCGCTCCTTCGGCCACACGAGCACGATGCGATTGCCCTGGATCTGCGCCATGTTGTTCAGGAACACGGGGTTGTCGCCGTTCGGCGCGAAGCTCACCTTGCCGATCAGCGTGTCGTGCGGCTTCGCGCGCAGTTCGGCGGCAATGCCGTCCTGCTTGAGCGTGCCCGCGTCGGCAGCGCGCGCCATGGCCTCGAACAGCAGCCGCGACTGCACGTAGGCGAATTCGGCCAGATAGTCGGGCTCCTTGTGATATGCAGCCTGATATGCCTGCACGAAGGCCTTGCCGTCGGCCGTGCCGAAGTCCGCGGGATATGGCAGCATCGCGCAGCCGATCACGTTGTTCACGAGATCGGGATAGTCGGTGGTCATTTTCGGCGTGACGATGGACCACGCGCCCATCACGGCCTTTAGTTGCGGGCGCAGCACCTTGGCCGCGCGCAGAATGCCGATATAGTCGTTCTCGTAAGCGATCATCAGCAGAACTTCGGGTTTGTCCTGCAAGCGCACCTTGTTCACGAGCGGCTTGAAGTCCGTCATCGCCGGGTCGAACGCATGCACCGTCACCGCCACGCCCTGCGCGCGCAGTTGCGTCGAGACTTCGTTGCTGAGGTCGGTGGTGGCCTGCTTCGTCGAGGCGAGAATCGAAACCGACTTCACGCCCATGGCGTTCAACTGCCCCACCACGGCCTTCGAATAGCCCGATGCGGGGCCGATGCGGAAAAAGTGCTTGAGGCCGCGCGTGGTCATCGCGCTGTCCACGGCCCCCGAGGTGATATAGACGATGCCCGCCTTGTCGGCCGCTTCAGAAGCCGGGCTCACCGAATTGGAGCCGTAGCCGCCCGTAATGGCGAGCACGCCTTGCGACGCGAGCTTCTCCACCGCCGATACGGCCTTGGCGGGCTGCGCCTCGTCGTCGATCACGGTGAGCGCGACCTTGTGTTTACCGCCACCGTTGTTGAAGAGATCGGCGGCGAGCCGGATGCCCTCGAGCTGCGCGTTGCCTGCACGCGCCATCGAACCGGTAAGCGGCAACTCCACCCCCACGGGCAGTGTGTCGGCAAATGCGGCGGGCGTGTGGGCGAGCAGCGCGCAGGCGCTTGCGGCGCCCGCGCCGATGCGAAAGAGTGCGCGCACGAGGGCGCGCGGCTTGCTGCGAGTCGCGAAGCGGTCCATCGAACCTCCAAACCTGAGTCTCGGTAATAGGAAGCGGCACCGTTCAATTGCAGTGCTCGCCCTGTTTCGTTTTTCTATGTTTTCGTTACCACGGCACGCCGGGATACACCGGCTTCGCCGTCGCGTAGGTCGCGGGCCAGACGAGCGAGAGCTTGCCGTCGCGCGCGAACTGGCCCATATGCGCCACGTAGTTCGTGTTGTCGCCGCGTGCGTCGAACGCCACCTTGCCGAGGAACGTGTCGTCGCGCTGGGTCGCGCGCAGCGTGTCGGCGAGACCGCCCTTGTCGAGCGTGCCCGCTTTCTGCGCGTTCGCGATCGCGTCGAACAACAGTTGCGCGTAGACGAACGACGTCTGCGACTGATAGTTCGAGGTGGTCTTGAAGAGCCGCTGGTACGTGTCGGAGAAGTCGCGCTGGTCCGCCGAGCGGTAGTCGGCCGGCGAAGAGAGCACGGTCGCGCCATACACGTTCGGCACGAGGTCTGGGAACGACTGCGCCATCTTCGGGCTCGCGAACGCCCACGGCGCCGCGATCGCCTTCAGGTCGGGCTTGAGCACGCGCGAGGCGCGCAGAATGCCCACGTAGTCGTTCTCGTATCCGAGCATCGCCATGGCGTCGGGCTTGTCCTGCAGCTTGACCTTGTTGACGAGTGGCTTGAAGTCGCCGATCGAGGGATCGTAGGCATGCAGGAAGGTCTTCATGCCTTGCGCCTTGAGCGCCGTGTCGAGCTGCTTCGCGAGGTCGCTCGTCGCGTCCTTCGTCGAGTAGACGATCGCCACCGACTTCACGCCCAGCGTGTTGAAGAGGCCCACCATGCCCTTCGTGTAGCCAGGCGTGTTGCTCACGCGAAAGAAGTTCTGCAGGCCGCGCGTGACCATGTCATCGCTCGTGCCGCCCGACGTCACGTAGACGAGCCCGGCCTTGTTCGCAGCTTCCGACGCCGGGCCGGCGCAGTTCGAATTGGCTGCGCCCGCAATCGCGACCACGTGCTGCGAGGCGAGTTGCTCGACAGCAGCGACGGCCTTGGCCGGGTTCGATTCGTCGTCGACGGCCACCAGCGTGATCTTGTCCTGCGGATGGCGCCGGTTGTAGATGTCGGCCGCCACCTCAATGCCGCGGTACATTTCGGTGCCCGCCTGCGCGAGCGCGCCGGTGAGCGGCAGTTCGACGCCCACGCGCCATTCCGTGGCGTGCGCGAACGACGGCGCGAGTGCGATGGCGAGCGCCGCCGCCAGCGCGCCGCGCAGGTTCGTCTGTGCGGGCCGTTCGCGTCCCGGTTTGCCGATGCTCCCGTGCTGCGTCTTGGGTCGCGTCATGTCTCCTCCTTTGCCCTTCGGGGCTTTTGTCTGCTTTGGAGTCTGCTGCGCGGCGGCCGCCTGATTCGTTTGTGCGCGCCACTGGACAGGTGCCAGTGTGGTTCAGGCGCGCGAGGCCAACAATTCGTTTTCGGGAAAGCGGGCGTTCGGCTGGCTGGAAGTCGGCATTTGTCCCGATGCCTGCGTGCGTGCAGTCAGCGGATCCATCGAGGCGGCGCAAAAAAAACCGCTGCACTCAGGCAGCGGTCATTGGGAACCAGGTCGGCGCACGCACTCGCGATGCGCCGTCAAACGTACGGTCTACGGTGCGCTCAGGCCGGCGCGTTTTCGGTGCTCAGCTTCGACACCATGCCGGTCTTGGCGTCGTAGGCATAGCCCTGCTGCTCGAGATGGGCGCTGACCGCTTCGACGACCACTTGCTGCTGGGACTCCTTGCGCAGCAGTTCATGCTCCGGCGCGACCTGGCCCAGCTCGGTGGCAAGGCGACGGCTCAACGAGGCTTCGCCGGCGCTGCGGGCAAGACCCACGATCGCCTTTTCGTTGGCCTGGGCCAGTTGCTGCTTCAGTCCGTTCGCGTACTCGGACCAGCGCTTGATGTTCTCGCGCGCATCGGCAATCGCGGCGGCGTGCCTGGCCGTCTCGCTGGCAAGCTGGGCCTTCAGCGCTTCGACTTCTTCCGGATCGGGGGCCGCGGGCTGTGCCTCGGCTGCGCCCTCGGCGGCTTCGCTCGATTCCGCGGCCTTGGCGAATTCGCCCATCTCGGCGAGTTCGGTCGCCTGCTGCTGCGCGGCGTCGGCGCGCTCCTGCGCCTCGGTCAGGCTCGCCGTGAGACGCGCGATTTCGGAGGCGTCGGCCGTGCGCTCGTCGCTCAGGCTGGCGAGCTGCTGCTGGGCATTCTGCAGTTCGGTGGCGGCGGCATCGCGCTCGGCCTGGGCACCGGCGACCTGTTCGCGCTGGGCCGCGTGCGCTTCCTGCTCGGCTTGCAGCGCCGCGCGAATCGCTTCCAGTTCGCCCTCGAGCTTCGCCACAGCTTCCGTGTGAGCCGCTTCCAGCGCTGCGCGCTCCGCTTCGTCATTCCCGGTCGAGGCTGCCGGCTCGGCCTGGCCGCTTTCCTCCGCGGCTGCCTCAGCGGCTTCGGCTTGGGCGGCCTGGGCCGCGTGCGCTTCGCGCTCAGCGGCCAATTCGGCGAGCGCGCGCTCCAGTTCTGCCTCGAGGGCCGAAACGCGCCCGGCCAGTTCCTCGGCGCGCTTCTCGGCTGCGTCGGCGCGCCCAATCGCGCTCGCGATGTCTTCCTCGAGAGCCGGCCCGGCATTGGGCCTGGTCTCGTAGGCGCGCGTCATGTTATCCAGCTGAACTTGCAGGGCGTCGAGTTCCTGGACCGTGCTCTGCAGCTCTTCGAGCGCGTTGTCGCGCTCGTTGCACGCGTCCTCGACACGCTCGCGCATCGACAGCAGCCGGCGCGCCACGGCTCGCTCGGCCTCGTCCTGCGCCGACGTCCACAGACGGTCGAGCGCGTCGCGCATCGTGTCCGTCACGGTTTCCGGCAACCCGGGGCGCTCCACGACCTGCTGCACGCGCGGCGCACGCTCTTCGCGCCACTTGCGCAGCGAGGCAGCCACCGCGACCACCGAACCGGTATGAACTTCGGACCAGATGGCCATGGGAGAAACCTTCTGACCCTCGTCGGCCATCCGCTCCGCGATTTCAGCAACCAGTTCGTCCGTGATCGTAATGCTGCTTGACATATCTGCCTCGAGAAAGTGCGAGCCCACCCCGCGTTTCTAGAGATTGTCAGGCAACCACTTCCCGGTTAATCGCTCGAAAAGCCGGGTTTAAGGGGAGGTGTTCACAGGATTGCGCAGCCGGGCGTGGTCCGCGTCACGCCGCTGCCGCAGCCCAAAGTCAGCTCCTCCACGCTGGCCACCGGGGTTTTGTGGCTCGCGTCAGGCGGCCAGCGCCCTGCGAATCGCCGCCGAAAGCTCCGCAGGTGCGAACTTGGAGACGTAGCCGTTCGCGCCCGCGTTGCGCGCGTGCGCCTCGTTGGCGCTGCCTGAAAGCGACGAATGAATGAGCACCGGAAGGTGCTTCAAGCGCTGGTCGGCCTTGATCTTGCGCGTGAGCATGAAGCCATCCATCTCAGGCATTTCCAGGTCGGTGATCACGAGCGAAACCTTGTCGCGAATTGCGATGCCTTCGCTCTGCGCATCAGTCGCCATCTGCTGGAGGATCTCCCACGCGGCCTGGCCGTTGTGGGCAATCACGTGCGGCACTTCGAGGGCGGTGAGCGCCTGCCCGATCAGCGCGCGGGCGAAGCCCGAGTCGTCGGCAGCGAGGATGCGGCCGCCGGCAAGACGCACGGCTTCGCCCACGGCGTCGGCGCCCACTTCGGTGTGCTGCTCGGGGAAGGCGTCGCGCATGATCTGCTCGACGTCGAGCAGTTGCGCGAGGCGCGCGTTCGCGGTGCCCGGATTGATGCGCGCCACGCCCGTCACATAGCCCGTGGTGCCGCTCGATTCCGCACTCAGCACCTCGCTCCACTCGAGCCGGACGATGTCCTCCACTTCCTCCACGGCGAACGCCTGCGTGCCGCGAGAAAACTCGGTCACGAGCAGAATGCCGGGCGGCTTTTCCGAAACGGAGCCGATCATCGAGCCGACATCGATCACCGGAATGATCTGGCCGCGAATATCCACCGCGCCGGCGAGATGCTCGGGCGAGCCTGCAATCGGCGTGAGCTCGGGCATGGTCGCGATTTCGCGAATCTTGAAGACGTTGATGCCGTAAAGGCCGCGGACCGTCCCCTTGCGCGCCGAACCCAGGCGAAAGAGGAGCAGTTCGAGCCGGTTATTGCTCGTCAGAGTGGTACGCTCGTCCACGCCATGCTGCTGTACTGATTTCAATTTGCACTCCGTAATGATCTGTCGCGAATAGGCTTGGGGAACCGGTCATCCGGCTTACCGTTGTGCTTGTTTCAGGGGGCTTCCGGTGGTATCAGGCGAATGCAGGAGACATGACCGGATCGTACCGCTCGCCGAGCACGCCGCTGCGCTCCACGAGTGCGCGAGCACGTCGCCGGCGAGCGGCAAGCCCTGCCAGAACGCGCGGGCGCTGGCGCCATGGGCCACGGCAGCAACGAGAGCGAACCGGTGAGCACGGCACGCAACGCCAAGGGCCGCTGTTCATCAGCAACTCCATCACCGCCAGCACCGCGTTGAAGTGCGGCGGCGTAACGCGCACCGCGAACATCTCCGGCCGCGCGAAATATCCGTAATCGGCTGGCGCGCCACCCGTGCGGCGCGCGGCGACGCCTCTTCCATCAGCAATCCGCCCAATTCTTTCTCCTGTGCGGCTGCTTTCCGCGTGACATCTGAGCTTTCCCCTACTAACGGCTCGGGCGCGTCTACCTTGAGTCGATTTACACGTTTACCTCGTCTTTGTTCTGGTTAGCCCGCAGGTTAATTCTGGCCCTTACGGCTAACGCTCATCGATGTCGGGCCGCAGAAAGATACGCCGTGAATAGTTGTAAGCGACAGATCCGAACAAAAAAGCACGGTCGTTATTTCGCTATCCAGATTAATCTTTTGTTAGAAAAATGGCTGCCCAATCGTGCGCACCTCGGGCGCCCGAGGACCGGCATCGCGGGCTCGCAAGTGATTGTCGATCTGTCACTGCCGTGCATGTCGCGCCAATCCGGGACCTCACCGGCGATGCGCACTTCTCCGAAGTCACCTTCGACGATGTGGAATTGCCCGATGACGCACTGATCGGCACCGAAGGCGCGGGCTGGGAACAGGTCACCGCGGAACTCGCGTTCGAGCGCAGCGGCCCGGAGCGCATTTATTCGAGCATCGTGCGGCGGCCATTGCGAAGGCGCGTGCGATCCGCGCCGCTGGTGGCGAACGGCGCACATGCGCTCGTGGGCGCGATGGGCATCACCGCCGAGTTCGATCTGCAGCTCTATACGAGACGGTTACACGCGCAACGTCTTCAGTACGGATCGGAGTCGTTCTGGGATGATGTGGTCGGCACGCATGCCATCGATCACTGGAACAACGTCGCCGCCGGGGTCATCGGCATTTACGATGCGCTCGATGAAGCCGCGGCGGTCGGAACCTAACCGCGCGACACGCGGGCCTCACGCCGTGCCACCGCGCGCGAGGGCCACATCGAGCAGCACCTTCGCGCCGTCGATGAGTTGATCGTCGTCCGTGCTCGCGCGGATTGTGGCTAGTGCCGCCGCGGCTCGGCACGAAGATCATCGCCGCTGGCGCGATCCGCACAATCATTTGGGCGTCATGGCCCGCACTCGGCGTCCTGCAAACGCGTTTCACCCAGTTCGCGCAGTTGCCGAAGCAGCACTTCGCCATTCAGTTTCATCATATTCACGATTGGTTGGTTCCGACCGGCAAGGCGAGGCGCGCGATTTCCGCAAAGTAGCGGGCGCCGGTCATCAGGATGTCGTCGTTGAAATCGTAGCCGGCGTTGTGCAGCGGAATCCCGCCGCGCTCCGGCGCGTCGCCGTTGCCGATGAAGATGAAATTCCCGGGCACGACCTGCAGGAACGCACCGAAATCCTCGGAGATCATCATCGGTTGCACGTTGGCGTCCACGGCGGCGTCTCCCGCCACGCTGCGCGCGGCGTTCACTGCCAGTTCGACGAACTGCTCCGAATTGACCGTTGGCGCGAACTCGTGCGTGTACTCGAAGCTGCATTCGGCGCCGTGCGTCTGGCAAATGCCGACGCTGACTTCCCGCATGCGGGTTTCTAGCAGCGCTTGCACCTCCTTCGAATAGCTGCGCGTATCGCCCTTGATGGTCACGTTCGACGGAATGACATTGCGAATGCCGTCGGTGATGACTTCCGTGCAGGAGATCACGGCTTGCAGGCTCGGGTCGAGATTGCGCGACACGATGGTTTGCAGCGCGAGCACGATTTGCGCCGCGATGACGATGGGATCGGCCCCCATGTGCGGGCGCGCCGCGTGCGTGCCACGCCCCTTGATATGGATGACGAAGTTATCCTCGCTCGCCATGATGCCGCCCGCGCGCGTGGCGAACGTGCCGGCGGGCATGCCCGGCATGTTGTGCGCGCCGAAGATCGCATCGACGGGAAACCGTTCGAACAGCCCGTCCGCCATCATCGCCTTCGCGCCGCGGCCATGCTCTTCGGCCGGCTGGAAGATGATACGCACCGTGCCGTCGAAATCGCGCCGCTCGGCGAGCAGCCGCGCCGCGCCGAGGACCATCGACATATGGCCGTCGTGTCCGCATGCATGCATTTTTCCCGCGTTCAACGAGGCATGTGCGCGGCCCGGCGCCTGCTCCGCGATATTGAGCGCGTCCATATCGGCGCGCAGGCCGATCACGCGCTTGCCGTTGCCGACCGTGAGGTTTGCCACGAGCCCCGTGCCGCCAATGCCGCGGTGCACTTCGAGACCCAGTGTCTCGAGGATGTTGGCCACGTAGTGGGCGGTATGGATCTCCTCGAAGCCGGTTTCGGGACGTTGGTGCAGATACTGTCGCCAGCTTTTGAGTTGCCCTTGCAGTGTGCTTTCCATATGGGGGTGTCCTCTTTTCGGTTACTGCGCGACCTGACTCAGCCAGGTGTCGCGACGGGCCGCCACGGTCTCCGCGGACGCGCCGACCAGTTGCGCGTACACGCCGGGCGCCGTGGCGCCCTCGGTACTGATCAACAGGACGCGTGAGGCTGCGTCGAGCCCTGCTGCGCGCGCGAGATCGGGTTCGCGCATTAGCATCGCGAGGCCCGCAAGCCCTGCCGCGCCCGATTCGCCCGCTACGATCGGCACGTCGCCTGCCGCGCCGGTGGCGAGGCTACGCATCGCCTCCACGGCATCCTCGTCGTCGATCAGCATGAAGTTGTCGACACACGGCTCGAGTATCTGCCACGCGAGCGGCGACGTCTCCCCGCACGCAAGGCCCGCCATCACGGAATCGACCGACCCGGTGGCTTTCGCTGCGCGGCCGGCGATGGCGCTTTGATACAGGCAGTCGGCCTGGCGCGGTTCGACCACGATGAAACGCGGACGCGCCGCGCCATGATGCTCCCACAGGTAGCTGGCTACGCCGGCCGCGAGTCCGCCCACGCCGCCCTGCAGAAACACGTGCGTCCACGCATCGCCGGACTGTTCGATGAGTTCCGCCGCGATGGTGCCGTAGCCTTGCATGACGTCGCGCGGGATCGCCTCGTAGCCGTCATAGGAGGTATCGGAAACGACGTGCCAGCCGTTCGTTTTCGCCAGTTGCGCCGCGTGCTCGACCGATTCGTCATAGTTGCCGACGATGCGAACGATACGCGCGCCGTACGCGGCGATCGCCGCTTCGCGCTCGACGCTGACGTTCGCATGCAGCACGATCACGCAGTTACAGCCAATCGATTGCGCTGCTGCGGCGAGCGCCTTGCCGTGGTTGCCATCGGTCGCGCTGATGACCGTGAGGTTCGTGACCATCTCGCCGTAGCGGCCTTCGATCAGCTTGCGAGGATCGATCTCCTGCAGGGGCCACAGGCGCATGACGAGGCGCATCAGCGCGATGGGTGCGCCCAGCGCCTTGAAGCTGCCAAGAGGAGAACGAAACGATTCGTCCTTGAGTCCAATGCGAGCAACGCCCAGACGCGCCGCTGCGCCGTCCAGATCCCAGAGCGGCGTGGACTCCGGGCTGATCAGCGACCAACCGGCGAGCCATGCCCGGCTCTCGTCGCCCGACTTCACGTTCAGGATGGCCCCGAGCGTTTCGGGGTAGGCATGGCGCGTGGCGCGCGGGTTGGCGATCAGCATGGGTGGGCTCCGGTGGACTTGCGATGTCGAAATGATATTGCGCAGCCCCCGCGAAAAAGTCTCATAATGCGGCCACGTCACGCAAAAAAATATCGACTTTCAGGCTCCCGCGTAAATGGCGACACATCTCGACTCCTTCGACCGCAAACTCCTGATGGAAGTCCAGCGCGACGCCCAGATTCCCCAAAACGAACTCGGCGCGCGCGTGAACCTCTCTACGGCTGCGGTGAACCGGCGTTTGCGCCGTCTCGCCGACGAAGGCGTGATCGACCATTACGCGGCGATCGTCTCACCCGAGAAGGTCGATCATCCCATCACGATCGTCGCGACCGTCGAGGTGGAGAGCGAGCAGATCGACTTGCTGGACGCCATGAAGCGCACCTTCGAGCGCTGCCCGCAGATTCAGCAGTGCTACTACGTCGCGGGCGAGTGGGATTTCGTGCTCATTTTCGCGGTGCGTAACATGGACCAGTACACGGAACTCACGCGCGAGCTATTCTTCTCGAACAACAACGTGAAGCGGTTCAAGACGCTGGTGAGCATGAGCCGCGTGAAGGTGGGGCTCGAAGTGCCGCTCGCGCTCGACAGCGAATGACGAATGCGGGCTGCGACGCAGACGCCACGCGGTCATCTGAACAACAGGAGCCACGACCCATGAGCAACGCCGTGCATCATGCTGGAGCCATTGAAAGCGAAGACTTGTTCCACCACCCGGAAATCGCGACGCTGCGCGCGGACCTCGCGCTCGCGCTGCGTGCCGCCGCGCATTTCGGGTTGGGTGAGGGCGTCTGCAATCACTTCAGTGTCGCGCTTCCCGGCGAAGACGGCCTCTTTCTGCTGAACCCGCGCGGCCTGATGTGGAGCGAGGTGATGGCCGACGACATCGTCATCGTCGACGCACAGGGGGACGTGATGGCGGGCCGCCATGCCGTGGAGCCGACGGCGATGTTCATTCATGCCGCCATCCACGGCATCGCGAAGAAGGCCTGCGTGCTGCATACGCACATGCCGTATGCGACCGCCCTCACGCTCACGGTGGACTGCGGGCTCGATACGACCTTGTCGCAGAACGCGATGCGCTATCACGGCCGCGTCGCCCTCGACCGCGAGTACAACGGCCTCGCGCTCGGCCCCGAAGAAGGCGAGCGCATTGCGCATGCGGTCGACGGCAAGGACATCGGCTTCCTCGGCAATCACGGCGTGGTAGTGTGCGGCGAGCGCATCGACTACGCGTTCGACGACCTCTATTACCTGGAGCGCGCCTGCGCCGCGCAGGTGCTCGCGGGCTCGACCGGGCGCGCGTTGCGGCCCGTGGCGCCCGAACTCGCGCAGCGCGTGGCCGACCAGATTCAGGGCGAGCGATTGCAATCGGAGTTGTTCTTCGCGGCGCTGCGAAGAACCCTCACGCATGCCTGACAAAAGGCCGCCCTACCTCCCCTGCCACACTGCCTTGCGCTTCTCCGCGAACGCCGCCGCGCCCTCTCGCGCGTCGGCGGAAGCGAACACCGGGTCCGAGATCTCGCGCTGACGCCCGAACATCGCCGTACTGGGCCAGTCTCGCGACTCGCGCATCACGCGCTTGCTCGCGGCCACCGCGAGCGGGCCGTTCGCCACGATCTTCTGCGCGAGTTCGAGTGCGCCCGCCAGCGCTTCGCCCGGCGCGGTGAGACGGTTGACGAGGCCGAACTCGTGCACACACGGATGCCCTTGCTTGCCAGGTCGCGCGCGGCCACGAGCGTCATGCCCACCACGCCCGCCTTCGACGACGCATACGGCACCTGCCCGATCTGCCCTTCGTACGCCGCCACCGAAGCCGTGAGCACGCAAGCGCCGCGCTCGCCTCCGGCATCGGGCTCGTTGCGCGCCATCGCTTCCGCCGCGAGGCGCAGCGCATTGAAAGTGCCGAAGAGATTCACGCGCACCACGTTCTCATAGGCTTCGAGCGAGCCCGGCGAGCCGTCCTTCTCGATCAGGCGCACCGCGCCGCCACGACCCGCGCAATGCACGAGCGAGCGCAGCGCGCCGCGCTTCGTAGCCGCCTCGAACACGGCGTTCATGTCGTCGGCGCTCGTCACGTCGGCGGCCACGAAGCTCGCGCGCGCGCCGAGTTCATCGGCCACGGCCGCGCGTGCAGGAACGGATCGCCCAGACGGTCGCCACGCGCACACGCGATGAATGGACCGCCGTGTTCGAAGGCAGCGACGCATGCGTCACGCCCGTGCTGGGTCTTGCGGAAGCGCCGCTCGATGCGCACAACGTGGCGCGCGGCGCGTTCGCGCAGAGCGGCGGCGCATGGCAGTCGCAATGCGCGCCGCGCTTCGTGGACTACGGCGGCGAGAGCGCTTAACCTCGCACCGCGCCCAGCGCTGCTTCGTCGTCGGCGAGCAGCGACAGTTGCCCGCTCGCCACGATATGGCTGAGCGGCGCCGGGCGGCCGAGCAGATAGCCCTGCACTTCGTCGCAGCCTTCGTCGGCGAGCAGAGTAAGCTGCGCCTCGGTTTCGATGCCTTCGGCCAGCACCGGAATGCCGAGGCTCTTGCCGAGCGCGAGCACTGCGCGAATGATCGCGGTGGCCTGGCGGCTCGACTCGGCCTCGCTGATGAAAGACTGGTCGAGCTTGATCTTGTCGAACGGGAACGAGCGCAGCGTGTCGAGCGACGAGTAGCCGGTGCCGAAGTCGTCCAGCGCGATACTCACGCCGATCGCCTTGATTCGCTGCAGCACGTCGAGCGAGCGCTCGCGGTCCGCGAAAATGGTCGTCTCGGTCAGTTCCAGTTCCAGCCGCTCGGGCGCGAGGCCAGTCTCGACCAGAACGGTCTCGACGAGCTTCGGCAGATCCGCGTGCGAAAACTGCACGGGCGAAAGATTTACTGCCACCTTGTAAGGCGGCGACCACGAAACGGCGCGCGTGCACGCCTCGCGCAGCACCCAGGCGCCAATGCCGAGAATGAGACCATTCTCTTCGGCGAGCGGAATGAATTCGGCGGGCGAGATGAAGCCGAGCCGCGGATGCTCCCAGCGCAGCAGCGCTTCATAGCCGCAAATTTCGCCGCTCGCGATCGAGGTCTGCACCTGGTAGTGCACGCTCAGCTGCCCGCGTGCGAGCGCCTCGCGCAAGTCGTGCGTGAGCGAGCGGCGCGCCCGCGCGATCTCGTCCATCGCCGGCTCATAGAAGCACACCGACTGCGCCAGATCCGCCTTCGCGCGGTACATGGCGAGGTCGGCGTTGTTGATGAGCACGGTCTTGGTGGTGGCGTCGTCGGGATAGATGGCGACGCCAAGGCTCGCGCCCGAGAGCACTTCGGCGTCGTCGTAGCGCACCGGCCGGTACAGCGCGGTTTCGAGGCGCGAGAGCAGATCGCCGAGATCATCGCGCGAGGCGAAGCGCGTGAGCGCCACGAACTCGTCGCCGCCCACGCGCGCCACGAACTCGCCTTCGCGCATCAGGCTCGAAAGTCGCCGCGCGAGAATGCGCAGCACTTCGTCGCCAGCGTGATGGCCGTGCAGGTCGTTGATTTCCTTGAAGCGGTTCAGGTCGATGCCGATGAGCGCGAGCTTGCGCGTGTCCTGCGTGCGTGCCAGTTCGGCGTCGATGCGTGCGTTGAAGCTCGCGCGATTGGGCAGGCCGGTGAGCATGTCGCTCATCGCCATCGTGCGCAGATGCTCGACGGATTCGGCGCGCACGCTGTCGTCGAGCAGAAAGCTCACGCAGCCCGCGCCTGCAATCACGAGCGCCATGCACGCCACGGCGAGCGCGAGCGCGTGCAACGCGGCGGGATTCGAAAAGTGTCCGTCGAGCGGCATCGGCACCACCTGGAACGCGGACATGCCGGTGAAGTGCAGCGCGGCGATGGCGAGCGCGAGCACGCCCGCCACGAGGCGCGCGGACGCGTCGGCGCTCGCCCGCGCGCTGGCCGCGTTCTCCTGCGGGCGCCGAGCGGCCACGCCCGCGAGATGCAGCGCGAGCGCGCTGATTGCGACTGCAAACACGATCGACAAGGCGATCCCGACGCGATTCCAGATCACGATGCCTTCCACGCGATACGCGAGCATGCCCGCGTAATGCATGAGCGCGACCGCCAGCCCGACGATCGCACCGCCCAGCGCGGGCGCAGCACGCGTGAGACGGTTCGCGGCGTGGCTCGTGGCGAGCAGGAACCCCGCGAAACTACCCACGAGCGCGATGAGCAGCGACGTGATGGTCAGCACGGGGTCGAAAGCGATCGGCACGCCCGGTTCGAAGCCGAGCATGGCGACGAAGTGCGTGCACCAGATATCGGCGGCGGCCACGACGGCCGCGATGAACGACCAGCCCATGCGCTGCAGCGATCGCGTGGCGAACGCGCGCAGGACGAGCCGCGCCGTGACCCACGAGCCCGCGGCGCAGATCAGCAGCGCGACGACGACGAGCCACAGGTTGTGTTTGTAGACGATGCAGCCCGCCACGCTCATCATGGGAAGATCTCCTTGTTCACCACTCGTTCACCCGGACGTCGGCCGAAGCCGCGTCCCTGTTCGCCCGCACGCGCGGCTTCCAGGCTGCCCGCCTGGTGTTCGGTACGCGCACTCAGGTTCGCGTTGCCTTCCGCGATTTCGAGCGCGGCCTGCTCCACGTGCGCCGTGCTCGTGCTGACCTCCTGCATGGCGCGCGCCATCTGGGCGATCGCCCCCTTGAGCGCGACCGCCGTGGGCGCGCTGGCCGGAACGCCGTCGACCGCGAGGCACGAATACATGATCGCGTCGGCGGCGCGCGCGACGTCATCGAGCGCGCGAATGGCCACGCGCGGTTGCGAGCCGGACAGTCGAAGCGACTGCGCGCGACCCGGCGAATCTGCCAGCATGAACGACACTTGGATGAGGAAGAAAAGTTGCAGGTAGGCGTTAATGCGGCGGCAGCTGATGGACCTTGATGCGCCTGGTTGAATTCGGCTGCAAAAAGAGCCGCCGTAAAGGCATCGGCGCGACTCGTTGGCGGGCTCGATAGGAAAATCGGGACCGCGCACGAGTTTACGGCAGCAAATCAATTAACTTCAGGAAACCCTTTATGGGAGAGGTATTTGCAAACGTTTGCAATGTTTTGGTCCCGTTTATTTGCCGCTTGCCGAACGAGCCCCGTTTATCGCTGGAGAAACTACCAATAGCACGACCGTTCTATTTTAGGTACGCTAGCAGCCTTCTCCTCTCAAGATGCGAGACCGTTCCGCCATGTCGCTGATCCTTTCCCGCCGCGATCTGAACTTCCTGCTCTACGAATGGCTCGATGTCGAAAGCCTCACGCGTATTCCGCGCTACGCCGATCACACGCGCGAGACCTTCGACGCCGCGCTCGACACCTGCGAGAAGATCGCCACCGACCTCTTCGCGCCGCACAACAAGAAGAACGATCAGCACGAGCCGCACTTCGACGGCGAAACGGTCACGATCATCCCCGAAGTGAAGACGGCGTTGAAGGCGTTCAGCGACGCAGGCTTGCTGGCCGCGGGCCAGGACTACGAATACGGCGGCATGCAGTTGCCGCTCGTCGTCGAGAAGGCGGGCTTCGCGTGGTTCAAGGGGGCGAACGTCGGCACGAGCGCCTATCCGTTCCTCACCATCGGCAACGCGAACCTGCTGCTCGCGCATGGCAGCGCCCGGCAGATCGATACCTTCGTGCGCCCCGAACTGGAAGGCCGCTACTTCGGCACGATGTGCCTTTCCGAGCCGCAAGCGGGCTCGTCGCTTTCGGATGTCGCCACGCGCGCCGACTTCGAGTGCGACTCCCCGCTCGGCGCGCAATATCGTCTGCGTGGCAACAAGATGTGGATCTCGGGCGGCGAGCACGAGCTTGCCGAGAACATCGTGCACCTCGTGCTCGCCAAGATCCCCGGTCCCGACGGCAAGCTCATTGCGGGTGTCAAAGGCATCTCGCTGTTCGTCGTGCCCAAGTACCTCGTGAACGAGGACGGCTCGCGCGGCGAGCGCAACGACGTCGTGCTCGCGGGCCTCAATCACAAGATGGGCTATCGCGGCACGACGAACTGCCTGCTGAATTTCGGCGAAGGCACGCAGCACACGCCGGGCGGCCGCGCGGGCGCGATCGGCTACCTCGTGGGCGAGCCGCATCACGGGCTCGCGTACATGTTCCACATGATGAACGAGGCGCGCATTGGCGTGGGGCTCGGCGCGACGATGCTTGGCTATACCGGCTATCTGCATGCGCTCGATTACGCGCGCAACCGTCCGCAAGGGCGTCCCGTGGGCGCGGCGGGCAAAGATCCGGCTTCGCCGCAGGTGAGGCTCGTGGAGCACGCCGACGTGCGCCGCATGCTGCTCGCGCAAAAGAGCTACGTGGAAGGCGCGCTCGCACTCAACCTCTGGTGCGCCAAACTCGTGGACGAAGCGGGTGCCGCCAGCGGCGCGGCGCGCGAGCCGCTCTCGCTGCTGCTGGACCTGCTCACCCCCATCGCGAAGAGCTGGCCTTCGCAATGGTGTCTCGCGGCCAACGACCTCGCCATCCAGGTGCATGGCGGCTATGGCTACACGCGCGAGTACAACGTCGAACAGTTCTATCGCGACAACCGTCTCAATCCGATCCACGAAGGCACGCATGGCATTCAAGGGCTCGACCTGCTCGGCCGCAAGGTCGTCATCAAGGACGGTGCGGCGCTCAAGGTCTTCGTGGCGCGCGTGCAGGCTACGCTCGAACGCGCACACGCTTCGGGCACGGCAGACGAGGCCGCCCACGCAAGCGCGCTCGCAGCCGCACTCGAGCGGCTCACGGAAGTCACGCGGCGGCTGTGGGCAGCCGGCGACCCGGCGGTGACACTGGCCAATGCTTCGGTGTACCTGGAAGCGTTCGGCCACGTGGTCCTCGCCTTGGTGTGGCTCGAACAGGCGCTCGTGGCGCGCGCGGCGCTCGCCAAAACCGGCGGCGAGGAGGCGGACTTCTATCGCGGCAAGCTCGCGGCGGCCGCTTACTTCTTCGCATGGGAATTGCCGAAAACCGGCGCGCAGTTCGATCTGCTCGCCTCGCTCGACCGCACCACGCTCGACATGCAGGACGCGTGGTTCTAAAGCGCGATCACTGAGCGAAAGCCAGGCGCCCCAAAAGACCGGACTGGCGTCGGCCTTTTGGGGCGCTGCCCGATGCCTCACGCGAGGCATCGGTTCACTTCACGCGCGTCGGGCCGTCAGTTCGCGGCCTGCTGCTCGAAACGCCTGAGCAGATCGTTGCCGCGCGAGTTGGCCGAATCGAGCGCCTGCTGCGGCGTCTTCGCGCCCGTCCACACCTGTTCGAGTTCCTCGTCCACGATCGTGCGGATCTGCGGCATGTTGCCAAGACGCAGGCCCTTGGTCCACGGCAGCGGCGGCTTGTTGAGCATCTGCTTCGTGGCCGTGTCGGCGCCGGGATGCGACGCGTAGAAGCCTTGTTGCTGCGTGAGTTCGTACGCGGCCTTCGTCACCGGCAGATAACCCGTGTCCTGATGCCACTTCGCGGCCACGGCCGGCGAGCTCAGGTACGCGAGGAACTGCGCCACGCCCTTGTAGACCTCGGGGTTCTTGCCGCCCAGCACCCACAGGCTCGCCCCGCCGATGATAGCGTTCTGCGGCGCGCCCTTCACGCTCGGGTCGTACGGCATCATGCCGGTGCCGAACTTGAATTTCGCATACTGCTGCACGTTCGCCAGCGCACCCGACGAGCCCATCATGATGCCGCAGTCGCCGCTATAGAACTTCGCGGTGGCTTCATCCTTGCGGCCCACATAGGTGAAGGTGCCCTGCTTCGCCATGTTTTGCAGGAAGGCGATATGCGCGACCTGCATCGGCTTGTTGATTTCGAGTTGCGCGTCGAGGCCGTCAAAGCCGTTGTTGCGCGTCGCGATCGGTGCGCCTTGCCACGCGCTGTAGTTCTCTACTTGGATCCAGCCCTGCCAGCCCGTGGTAAAGCCGCAGCTCATGCCCGAGGCCTTGAGCTTCGCGGCGGCTTCGGCGACTTCGGGCCAGGTTTTCGGCGGCGCGTCTGGCAGGCCGGCCTTCTTGAAAGCGTCGCGATTGTAGTAGAGCACCGGCGTCGAGCTGTTGAACGGCATCGACACCAGATGGCCCGTCCTGGCATCGCTGTAATAGCTCGCGATGGTCGGCACGAAGGCCTTCTCGTCGAGCGGCACGCCGGCGGTCTTCATCACGTCGTACACGGGCAGCACGGCCTTCTTTGCGTTCATCATCGTGGCGGTGCCGACTTCGTACACCTGGAGGATGGCGGGCGCGTCGCCGCTGCGATAAGCCGCGATGCCGGCAGCGAGCGTCTGGTCGTAGGTGCCCTTGAAGACGGGCACGATCTTGTATTCGCTTTGCGACGCGTTGAATTGTTCGGCGATCGCGTTCACGCGTTCGCCGAGCTGGGACTCCATGGCATGCCAGAACTGGATTTCCGTGGCGGCATGCGCGGCTTGAGCGCCGCCCGCCAGCACCACGGCGGCGATCAGCGCGCGCAAGCGGCCGCGCGAACCTGCGCGTTGTATCTCGTGCTTTTTCATCTGGGTCTTCTTCCTGTTATTGGTCGTTGTCCCGGCGCATGCGCGCGATGAGGCGCGGCGCGGGACTTTGGTTCAGGACTTCGATTTTCGACTTTGATACATCGGACCGTCCGCCGGCGGTCGTTTGCACGCGTGCACGGCACCCTCGGCCCAAGGCAGGGCAAGGGTAGCACAGCGAATGGGACGCCCGTGTGATGGCTTGCCGCGCGGTGTCAATGGTCCGCGGGATCGTGGCAACAGACGCAGAACTTGTTGCCTTCGGGGTCGCGAAAGTACGCGCCGTAGTAGTTCGGGTGATAGTGCGGGCGCAGCCCGGGCGCGCCCTCGTCGGCACCTTGCCTCCTCGTTTGCAGCGGCGCGCGGGGCGGTGTCAGCCGCGCGCCGCTGCGCCATGAACAGCATAGAAGCGGGCTTGCCGCTGCGCGGGTCGAGCGGCTCGCGCAGCGCACGCCAATCGAGACCGCTCACGTCGAGCAACGCGACCCAGCTTTCGAGCGCTCGCGGGCCACCAGAAGGCGTCGGGCAAGACGATCGACGCGGACACGGGCGAGCTCGTCAACGCGGTCGCCTCGTTCGGCGACTTCGACAACGATGCGAGCAACGACAAGCAGGCGATGGTGATGGCCGCGCTGCGTCACAAGTTCGGGTTCGCTTCGCGCGAGGCACCGCGGCGGGCGCGCCGGAAATCGCTCGCCGCCATGAACTTCGGCTATAATCGCCCCCTGTCTTAGGGGAGTAGTCTGCAACGCCTGCTTCGGCGTTGCGCCGCCGTCAACATAATTGGTGCCCCTGCACCATGGCGCCGGCAGCCGTATTGCGAATCATTGCAGCGCATCGCTGCAATAGCGCGGCCTGACGAGACCTATGACGTTTTCCCTTTCACCCGGGCCGGGCGAAGGGAAGCGTCATGGTTTCGGTGCCCGGCTCGCACATCACGGCAAAAATAATGACTCGTCTCGCCCCGCTTCATCTCCTCATTTGCGCCACGGAGCGAACGTCATGATCTTGACGTTCGCCTTGCTCATTGCCGCGGCCGGCATCATCTACCTGTCCTGCGAGACGTTCGTCAATAGCGTCGAGTGGCTCGGCCACAAGCTCAAGGTCACGCAAACCGCAACCGGCACGATCCTCGCCGCATTCGGCACGGCGCTGCCCGAGAGCGTGGTCACGCTCGTTGCCGTTGCTTTCGGCGGCGATCCCGCGCACAAGGAAATCGGCGTAGGCGCCGCGATTGGCGGCCCGCTCGCGCTCAGCACGATCGCCTATGCCGTCGTGGGCTTCGCGTTGCTAGCGACAGCAAAGCGCGTGGGGCGCGAGCGCGCGGCCACCGTCGACGTCAATACACGCCGTCTGCGCCGCGACCAGCTCTGGTTCCTCGCAATCTTCGTCGCGAAGATCGCGCTCGGGCTCGTGGTGTTCAGCTTCAAGCCGGTACTGGGGATCGCGTTTCTCGCGGCCTACGCGTTCTACTGCTGGAAGGAGCTTTCCGCCGAAGATAGCGGCGAGGTGGAAGGCGATCTCGAGCCGCTGAAGCTGCGCCCGCACGACGACAATCCGGCCATGGTGTGGATTCTGCTGCAGACGCTGGGCGCGCTCGCCGTCATCTTCGCGGCCTCGCATCTGTTCGTGCAGCAGATCGGTGCGGTGGGACCGTGGCTCGGTCTAAGCCCGCAGTTGACCGCCGTGTTGTTCAGCCCGATCGCCACCGAGCTGCCCGAGATCATGAACGCGATCATCTGGGTGCGCCAGGGCAAGGAGCGGCTGGCGCTGGCGAACATCAGCGGCGCGATGATGATTCAGGCCACCATTCCCACGGCGTTCGGCCTTTTCTTCACGCCGTGGCATCTCGGCACGCCTTCGATTCTCGCGGCCGTGACGACCATGATCGCCATCCTGATCCTGCAATGGGCGTTTCGCGCGCCGAAGGTACGTAGCCGTCAGCTCACACATGTCGGCTGGCTCTATGCAGTGTTCGCGGTGTTGCTGTTCGTGGTGTGACCCGGCCAGACGCCAGGCTCAGGCTGCCTCGGCGGCGGCCTGGGCAACGCCCGCGTGGTGATGGAGCCAGCGGATCATGTCCGAATGCCTGACCACGCCAACCAGCCGGCGCGCATCGTCCATCACTGGAATGTCGTGGTAGGCATGCTCGACAAAAATCGGCACCAGATGCGCGAGCGGCGTGGCCCGATGGACGGCGTGCACGCCGGCTGCCATCACGGCTTCGACCGTTTCTTCCACGCGCGCCGATTCGCGCTGCGCCGCGCGACGCAGCGTGTTCCTGAATCGCTTGAGGCCAGCCGCCGGCGCAAGGTCGCCGAGCGCGTGATGCGTGACGACGCCGACCACGCGATCCATCGCATCGACCACGGGGAGCGTCGAAGCACCGTGGCGGCGGAACATCTCGTGCGCCGCACGCGCGCCCATTGTTGCGGGCACGGCGGGACAGTCGATCGACATGATTTCCTCGCAAGTTAGTTGTTCGAACGATTTTTGCGGAAAATCCAGCGGCGCGAGTCGCTGTTGCGACAGCACGGCAAGCGGCGCGGCAGCGGCTTCCGGCGTGGGACGAAACGCAGCGCGCGGATAGCGGTGCCCGGTCAGCGCGTGGAAGGCCAGCGCCGCACTGAGCAACGCGAAGGACTGGAACGCAATAGGCGCGATCACGAAGTGAAAGCCGAGCGCGTGAACCGCGGGGCCGCCGAGCACGGCGGTCAGCGCGACCGCGCCTGAAGGCGGATGCACGCAGCGGCACAGGAACATCGCGCAGATCGCGAGCGCCACCGCCACGGAAGCCGCCGCGACCGGCGATGCGATCCATTGCGCGCACGCCACGCCCACCAGCGCAGAGACGAAGTTGCCGCCAAGAATCGACCACGGCTGCGCAAGTGGGCTGTCCGACGCGCCGAAGAGCAGCACCGCGGAAGCGCCCATGGGCGCCACGAGCAGCGGGATGTCGCCCGCCGCGCCGAACATTACGTGGGTTGCGAGTCCCGTGAACGCGATGCCGATCAACGCTCCGGCACAGCGTCGCCCCCGCTCGCGCCATTGCGGCGCAGCCGGGTTGGGCACGAAACTCGTGAACCATTCGATGAGCGCGGTGCGGGTCATAGCGGGGCTTGCTGGTCAGTATGTCGGCCAGATTACCGACGCGCGCCGAATATCAACAATTGATATTTCTGTGCGTACATATAATTCATCCTGTATGCATGTTTGAATTCTCCACGCACATTTTCCTCGGCAATTCGGAATCGATTGGTCTAGAATGTCGACATGAAATCCGATACCCGTTCTGGCCCCGGCCGTCCACGCGAATTCGACGAGCAGGAAGCCGTGCAGAACGCGCTAGAGGTGTTCCGCGCGCGCGGCTATGCGGCAACGTCGCTGCCCGACCTGATCGAGGGTACGCAGCTCTCGCGCGGCAGCCTCTACAAGGCGTTCGGCGACAAGCACCAGCTCTTTCTCGCGGCGCTCGACTTCTATACCGAGCGCGGTATCGCGCGGCTTACGCGCAATCTGCGGCACGCGTCGGCGCGCACCGCGCTGCGCGAGGCGCTGCGTCACTACGTGCGCCTTTCCGTCGGCCTCGAAGGGCTTGCGGGCTGCCCGGTGACAGCCGCCGCCACCGAATGCCTGCCCTTCGATGCCGAAGTGAAAGCCCGCGTCACGGACATGTTCGCGCGCATGCAGGCGCTGCTCGCCGGCGCGATCCGGCGAGGCCAGGCAGCGGGCGAACTGGCCGCCGACCAGAATGCCGACGATCTCGCGCGCTTCCTGCTCTGCACGATCGAAGGTATGCGCGTGCTGGGCAAGACTGACGCCGGCGGGCACGCGATCGATGCAATTGCTGAAATCGCGCTGAGCGCCATCCGCTAGTTTTTTTGGCCAATTAGGAACCGATTAGTTCCATATGGAGGCTGCATGACGAATCTTTCGACTGTGGAAATGCCGTCCACGCGAGCGGGCGCACGCACCTGGTGGGCGTTGACCGTGCTGCTGATGGGCACGCTGTTGCCGCCGCTCGACTTTTTTATCGTCAACGTCGCGCTGCCGTCGATGCAGGCCGACCTGCATGCCAGCCCCGCTATCGCGCAACTGGTGATTTCGGCCTATGCAGCGACCTACGCGATCTTTCTCATTACGGGCGGCCGGCTCGGCGACCTGTACGGACGGCGGCGCATCTTTCTCGTGGGCATCCTCGCGTTTGCGGCGGCTTCGGCCGTGTGCGGGTTCGCCAGTTCGCCCGCAGCGCTGGTGACGGGACGCATCCTTCAGGGCGGCGCCGCAGCCGTCATGGCACCCCAGGCGCTTGCGTCGATCCATGCGCTCTTTCCGGCGCATCAGAAGGGGCTTGCACTCAGCCTCTTTGGCGCGGCTTACGGGATCGCCGCGGTCGCCGGCCAGGCCCTCGGCGGCGTGCTCGTCTCGGCCAACGTATTCGGACTCGGCTGGCGCAGCATCTTCCTCATCAACCTGCCCGTCGTGATGGCGGCCGCGCCAGCGGCGTACTGGCTCGTGCGTGAAAGCCGCTCGGACCACCCCGCGAAGCTCGATCCCGGCGGCATGGTCCTGCTCGGCATCGCGCTGGCTGCGCTCGTCGTGCCGCTGATCGAAGGCCGCGAGCGCGGCTGGCCGGTCTGGACGTGGGCGTTGCTCATTGGCGCCGCGCCACTGTTCGCGATCTTCTGGCGCTACGAGGCGCGCGTCGCGAACGCCGGGCGCGACGCGCTCGTGCCGCCCGTCATCTTCGCCGCGCCCGGCCTCGTGCGCGGGCTCGTTGCCACGCTCTTCTTCTATTCGCTCGCACCGTTCTTCATGATGTTCGCGATTTACGTCCAGCGTGCGCTCGGGCTCGCGCCACTCGAAGTCGGATTGCGCATTCTGCCCCTGGGCGTCGGCTTTCTGGTCGGGCCGCTGCTCAATCCACTTATCGTGCGCCAGTTCGGGCATCGTGCGGCGGCGGCCGGTATGGCAATCGAGGGGTGCGGCTTACTTTGGACTGCCATGCTTGTTCACGATGCTCAACTCCACGCACTCAACGCATCGCTCTTTCTGATCGGCTTCGGCCAGGGCGTGGCGCTGCCCGCGCTCGTCAGGCGCAATGTCGAATGTGTCGATCGACGCTGGTCCGGTCTTGCCGCCGGGCTCGTCAGCTCGGTTTTGCAGGTCAGTGCCGCGCTCGCCGTGGCGCTGCTCGGTGGCCTGTTTTTCGCACTTGCCGGGCCGGATGCGAGCAGCGCGCAGGTGGCTCGCGCGTTCGCAACAACCGTTGCGATTATCGGCATTCTGCTTTTCGTTGCAGCGTTGCTCGCCAGCGGGCGCAATAATCACGTGCCGCAATTGCGCAATCAGCACGTATAAGAATAAGTGCGCCCGACGCGCTGCATGAAACGATGGCCATGCGTCGGGCCGATCGAACTCGTCAACGAATACGGCCAGCAGGCGGTGTCCGTGAAGGTAAGCGGTCGAGCCGCCCTGCTCGATGCGCCCGATGTAGACGGCCTGATCGTAGAACCGTTTGCTTTTTGAGTTAACAAACCCATGCGTCCGCGCCCGGATAGGTAACCGGTTCCCACAAACGGTTACCTGAGCGCGCGCATCAGTCGAACGTCGGCGAGGTCAGTTGATAGCCGTCGCGGCTGATGGTATCGATGCGCACTTCGATGCCTTCGCGCGCGAGCTTGCGCCGCTGCCGCGAGACGACGAGGTTGACGGTTGAAGCGTCGATGTCCTCTTTCTCGGGCCACGCGTAGCGAATCATCTGGTCGCGCGGCGCGCACGAGCGTGTGCACACGCTCGTGCATTTCCATGAACGAGAACGTAGCGAAAGCACGCGTCGGCGCCCGCGCGCAGCATCTTCGAGGTCCCAGCGCAAGACCCGTGGACATTGCTCGGATATCCTCGGCGAGCCAGCGCCCGTCCGGTGCGAACAGGCCGTAGAAGTTGTCGCGCTGGTCGGGGCGTCGGAAGCGCGCGTCGATGGCGCCGGCAAGGCTCGCGTCGCTGCGCGAATCGAAGTACCGCAGTTGCCAGCGCAGGCGGCTGTCGGTCTCGCGCATCATGGCGCGCGTCACTGAGTATTCGATGATGCCGAGCAGCGCCATGAACGCGAGCGAGAAGATCGCTGCGGAAACGGTGAACCAGCGGAACGTGGTCCTCTGCCAGTGGTCGGGCCAATGACCCGCACGTCCGGCACCGCCCGCGACGACGCCGGAACGAACAGGCCAGGCCCGAGCGCCAGCCAGGCAGGTTCATCGCGCGCCTCGCACACAGGGCCCGGCGTCGTGCAACGCCTGCAGTTGCGCGGTCGTGCATCGCGCGCACGGTGCTTTCTCGCTGGCTGACGCGGCTACCCAACCATGGGCCATGAATGGTCGGCTCGACGACTCACTGGCGAACCCACGAACGCGGATGCGGCCGCCGCACCGCATCTGACTCAGCAGGCATGTCACAGGTACCCGTTCGTCAAACCGGCCCACGAGGTCACGCATGCCGGTCTGATACCGCAAATTACGGTACTCGAGGCGGTGCGTTACGACCCGAACTCGGACGACGACACCCGCCGATATCGAAGCCGCCCAGCAGCGTCTCGCCGACCGGTACCGCAGCGATTGCCTGCGGCGGCACACCGCGGCCGCGGTTACCTTTCCCGCGTATTCACACTGAGATCGGGCAGGCGCTCGGTGGGCCGTAGGTTACCGATAAATCTTGTGCAGTGCACCTTGTCCGGTTGGCGCCTGACTTTCCTTGATTGCTTTGGGTCGCGGCCCAAGTGGGCCTTCGGTGGCTCCCATGTTTGGTGACCTGAGGTGGGTAACCGGAAATGGGAGGAACGGTTCGTCCAGAAGTGCGCATCTCCGGATCGCTGGTTCCCCTGACCTGGTTCAGCGGGCGTCCAAGGCTGGCAGGACGCTTTACGGTTCCGATCCCACTGGTGTCGTAGTGATTCAGCCGGTCCCATAGGCAGTTACCTTTGGACGAAGAACAGCACCATAGACGTAGACCATCCGGGTGTTTTCCTCGGTAAATCAATGGTTTGATTCGATCTCTAGAAGTTTATTCTCAAGAAAAGGGGGCTTAGCTAATGCTCCAGGGTGCCCGCAAAGCGTTGGTAGACGGGCTAGGTAACCCGGAATGGGGTTACGGAGGTTGGTGACCACTTACATGCGATTAGGTCCCCGGTTTTGGGAGACGTCTTTCTCATCGAACGCGTGTTTCAGTGTTTACCTTTTACGCTTTAACAACTTTAGTAAACCTTTAGACGGCTCGAACCCTTACCAGGCAAGGCTTTGCGGCCGATTTGGTGGCGCGTTATGGGATTTGTGGTCCCGGGTATGGGAGTTCGGGGTTGTGGATATGGGACTTCGGTACCCGGGCATGGGGTTTACGGGTTGTGGATATGGGGGAAAGGTCGCCCGCTATGGGAAAAGGAGCGGTTTTGCCTTCAGGTCACTGTTTATGGGAGTCAGTGAAGGTCGCTGCTTATGGGATGCGGGGCTTTTCTTGAGGGTGTTCAAGAGGACCCGTCGCTTGAGTTCAGGTAACCGTCTTTGGGAATCGGTATGGGTAACCAGATATGGTGGCTTGTCGGGAGAGGAATTCCGGCGTTAGCGTGCGCCGGATTGGCTACCCGCATGAATCCTTGGACGCGGAGAAGCTGGCTGGAGCCAGGTAACAGCCTATGGGATCAGGCGTGGGTCACCAGTTATGGGGGCAAGTGCTGATCCGCTGACCTCGAGCGCCGTATTTGGCCCCGCAAGGGTAGCCATTTGTGGGAACCGGTTCAGGTCACCATTTATGGGCGTACTGGGCATGACGACGCTTGGCCGAACTGCTCCGGGCGACAACCTGGATAGCAATGTGAAAAATCCCATGGACAGCTACCTGTTGAGGCTGAATTCTCGGAGTGAGTACTCACATTTTGCATAAAGGTCACTGGCTATGGGATAGTTTTCAGGACGCGGCGACGCAAAGGTCACCATTTATGGGTCCGTTCGCGGGGCCTGTTCAGAGTGCCCAGGACGGGTTCCCGGTGGCCATCGAGGCAGAGAATCGCCGGCTGTCAATGCTCTTAGCCCTTGAGTGTCGTGCCGCGTCACGATAGCGTCTGTGGCCTTGAGTCACCTGATCGCTTGGTATACAGTTACCAACCGACCAGGTTCCCTTTCATCGTGGGTCATATGGCAAGAAAAAAGGCCGAAGCCGGCGACGCCGACAAGCAAGGTGCACTCGTATTCCAGCAAGGCCAGCCGCCTGATCTGTTCCGCAAGGCCGTTCCGGCGATTCATATCGCACCGAAGTCCGGATCGATCAGCCTGCAGCAGCGCAAGATGTTCAGCTCGCTGATCAAGAACGCCATTCGCCAGGATTCCCTCGACCGCGGCCGCTCCTCGTTCGAGATCACGATCTCCGCCCTCTCCCAGGACGTCGATCTGAACAGTAACAACACCGAGTACGTCAAAGAAACGATCAACTCGCTCATCAGCACGGTCGTCAACTGGGACTACCTCACGCAGGACAAACGCAGCATCTGGAAGGCGTCCGGCTTGCTCGCAGGCGCCGAACTCGAGCGATCGGTGTTGCGCTACACCTTCTCCGAACAGATTCGCGGCGAACTGCTCAATCCTGAAATCTACGCGATGATCGATATGCGCATCACGCGTCAGTTCAGAAAGGCGCATTCACTTGCGCTGTGGGAGAACGTCGTTCGCTATGAGGCCGTGGGTGTGACGGCGCGCTTTCCGCTCGCGACGCTGCGTGACCTGATCCTTGGGCAGGATACTTCGGCGCAATCGTACAAGCTCTACAAACAGTTCAAGAGCCGTGTGCTGGTGCCCTGCATCAAGGAAGTCAATGAGATTTCGGATCACAATTTCGAGCTCATCGAGCACAAGGTGGGACGCTCGGTCGTCGCCCTGCAGTTCCGCGTGACCCGCAAGCCGGAGACCGATCCGTCCCAGGAGTTGCGTGCAAACGAAACGCTGCTGATTGGCGAGATGTCGAAGTTCAGCATCCCGGTTTCCGAGGCGCGGCGCCTGCTCAAGCAGTACGGCGAGGACAAGATTCGCACGGCGGTGGCCTATACCGCGGCGCGGGTGGCGCAGAAAAATTCGGCGCCGCTCGCCAACGTTGCGGCGTATTTCCGCAAGGCGCTGACCGAGGGCTACGAGTTGCCCGGTGCGAATGCCGCCGCGCCCGCCACCGACGCTGGCCGCGCGCGCGAAAGTCAGGATCAGGTGAAGGACCGCTATATCGCTGCGAAGATCAATGAGGCGCGCGCCTACTTCAATGAACTTGAATACGACGACCAGACTGCGCTGATCAAGCGCTACAACGAGACGGTCGGTATGGACAAGCTCAAGGTGTCGACGGCGAAGGTGCCGAGCAAGATGGCATCGACGAACTTCTTCCGTTGGGTGGTTCTGGACACCTGGGGCCAACCGACTGCTGCGGATCTGCTTGAATTCCTGCTGAGCGGACAACAGGCGCCGGCCGGGGGCGAAGGCCTGCAGGCGGCGGAAATCGATCTCGCGCTGAAAGCTCGGGACGAGTGAAGGCGATGAATCTAACGGGACGGCGGCTTCGGCCGCCATTTTTTTTGTGCGATTCGCTGTGAGTACATGCGGATAGTGCTCAAGGAAATTTAGCTAAATATAACGACGTAGAATTCGTAGCTAAATATATATTTCGAAGCTTCTGAGTGTTAGATCGACCGCTTTTTTGGTGACGAGTCAAGCTTCGACTGTTTGAGTGCCTCGGAGTGATGTTTGTGCTCTGTCTCGGCGTACGCGGATGCCGATGGCGCTTGGTTGCTTCGTGCTGTTCCGCGTTGATCTCCACGTGGAGAGTCGCTGCTTTAAACGATCAAGAATGTGTGGATGCGGCGAGATACACGCAATGGATGGAACTCGCTTACCGTCACTGCCCATCCCTTCATCCCGGGTAGTACCTGCTCACGCGTCATCATTTTCCCGAATGCTGATTGAGGACTCTCCACGTGGAGAATCGCTCAGAACACTTGCTGGCCGGATCGCTTCTGGACATCGACATCACACTCACTGCACTGCGCTAATTCGAGGTCAAGTCGATCACTCTCCACGTGGAGAATTGCTCGGTGTTCCTCGTCTCCCTCCGCGAAGATACCTATCGAGCACTCTCGCGCAACTTGAACTTTCCTCCCGCGTCACCAACGTAATGCACGGCTGTGCAAAGATCCAGTGTCTAATCGACCTGCGAGCAGACGAGCTCCGCAACTTCGATGGGCGCATTCTGCGATCTCCACGTGGAGATCAGCGCCCATCACTGTTGAAACATCGCGATCCCGTCAATCCACCCCGCCCACCAGCCCTCTCCATTGCATCCAATTCTTATCCGTTCAGCCAATTGGTTGTGAACTGACAACGTCCGGGGCGGAATTTCTAGAATTTACTTTAAGTTGCCAGTAGACTGTCGAATGACTTGCTGGAGTCTCCACGTGGAGAGTGCACCTGGGAGACTCGCCCGCTGTTGAACAATTGCATGGAGAAACGAATGGGTCTCGTGATAGCCGTAGCGAACCAAAAAGGTGGGGTTGGCAAAACCACTACCAGCATGAATCTGGCTGGGGCATTTCAGGCTGAAGGCTATAAGGTCTATGTCGCCGATGCCGACGGTCAGCAATCTTGCATGAGTTGGTGTGCAGCGGCCGGTCCCGAAACGCCTCTACCGTTCCGCGTCGGCAGCATTCACAAGCTGGAGAAGATGATTGGGCCGGAAATCGCCGCACTGGCGAACGACTACGACGTCGTTATCGTCGACTGTCCGCCTAATATCAACGACCTGACTACCGCGCGAGTGCTTGCCGTAGCCGACGCAACTGTCATTCCGACGGACGCATCACCGATCGACATCTGGAGCAGCGAAGGGATGATGGAGTTGGTCGAGCGAACCCGCGTGGCCAATCCGGCCGGAAAATTCGCAATTTTGTTGAATAAATCTAATTCGAAGACGCTGCTGCATACGCAGATGAGCGCCATCCTCGCCGAGAGCAACGTCCGCGTATTTTCGGCAACCATCAAGCAGCGTGAGCTCTACCGTCAGGCGGCAGCACTTGGCCGCACCGTCTTCGATGTGCGCGGCGTGCGCGGGGCGAAAGTCGCGAAGGACGAGATCAGCGCTGTCTACAACGAGATCATTGCGCTGGTTCAGGAAGAAGAAGAGGAGGAGGTCGTCAATGGCCGCTAAGCTGAATTTCACCAGCAAGGTCCGCGCGGGCATGGCCGCCGAGCGGGTTTCGGCTGGCGAGCGTCTCGCGGAAGCCGATGTCGTCAATATCGCGCAGCGCGACGCAGGTGCACCCAACGCCGTGGACACGCCCGCCGCTCCGCCTGCCGAAGTCGTCGAGGCACCGCTTTCGCTGCATGCGGTCCGCAAGATTTCGGTCGAAGATGTCGTCTCCAATCCCTACAATCCGCGCGCGTTCTACAGCGCCGAGACGATCGACGAGCTGGCAGAAAGCTTTGCGACGCAAGGGCAGATCACGCCGATCCTGGTCACCAGACTCGCGGCGTTTCCCGGTCAATATGTGATCGTCGACGGCGAGCGCCGTATTCGTGCTGCGCGTTCGCGCGGCGACAAGTTCATCGACGCCGATGTCCGCGAGGGCCTCGACAATCAGAACCTGTACCTGCGCGCCTATCACGCCAACAAGGAGCGCGAGGAGCAGACGGTATTCGACGACGCGCTCGCGTGGAAGAAGCTGCTCGACGATCGCGTCTACGTCGACCAGATCGAGTTGGGGGTAGCGGTAGGCGAAGATCCGAAGCACATCAGCAAGGTGATCGCACTCACGTCGCTGCCGCCCTATCTGCTGCAGAGAATGGCGCAGCATCGCAAGGACGTCGGACTCGGACACGCCTACAATATCAAGCTGATCTTCGACCGGGCGGGCGCAACCGTTGCCGAGCATTGGCTTGCGCAGGTGGTCGAAGGGAAGGCGAGCGTGCGCAAGCTCGAGGCGGCGGCCTCGGCTGAAGCGGGTGCGCGCAGCGTCGGGCCGCGTCGTACGCATTACCAGTCCCGCGTCCAGTTCAATCGACCGGACGGCGTCGCGCTGGGCGAACTGAAGCTGTTCGGCGACGGGCGCGCGGAGCTGAGCCTGAAGGGCATCGCGCCTTCCGATCAGCAACGTCTTGCCGAGCGCGTGAAGGCAGTCATCGAGCAGTGGGCTTCGGAAATGGATACGACCGGGGCGACCTGAGCGTCGCGAGTAGCGCCTAACGGTGGCAGGGGAGGGCGTCGTCAGGCGCCTTTTTTCGTTGTAGAGGCGACGCGGGCTATGCGCCAGTCAACACCGGGGTCGAATCCGTGAAACAGGCGCGAAAAAATACCGGATCAGGCTTACTTATTTAAAATCAATGGCTTAGACTGGGTTTTCTAGAATGTTTCACGAAACTTGTTAGCTTGGATCGGGCTAAATCACGTTTTTTGCGTCTCTCGCCACGAAGATACCCGCTGCAAGCGAAAAACGTAGCAAATAAGACGTAATTTGTAGTGCATTACAATCAACAAGATTGTGAGCAATTGACAAGGCTCGCCCCTCAGGTCATCCTACAGAGATGAACTGCCGCCTTTTCACGATTGCGCTGATTATTAGCACCATTCAACGAATGGTGGGTTAGCGTACGTCTGGCAGCAGTGACAACAACAACCCGCCCCACGAGGCGGGTTTTTTGTTTCCGCCTCCTGGCCAAAACGAAAGTGAAGACAGGAGCCGTCATGCAGGTGCATCAAAGCCGCCCCACCGCCGAAGCCACTGAAGTCGTCAAAGCTACGGACTCCGCTCAGTCCCGACGCGACGAAAACGACTATCTCCGCAAGATTCTCACAGCGCGTGTCTACGACGCCGCCCGCGAAACCGAACTCGAGCGCGCCCCGAACCTCTCGGCGCGTCTGCGCAAC